>NZ_JBYCZT010000019.1:0-100580 GCF_057586375.1 Peribacillus sp. SRI_006
CGGTGCGTTAGTTCATTAACAGGGGTTGCTTCGGCAGCCCTTTTCTTATGGAGCTAAAGAACCAGATACCCAAATAAAAAATGCAAATTTGTTATATTTTGGTAAAATAGAATAGAGGGAAGGGTGGGGAATCATGAGAAAATATTTAGGGATTATTTCGTTTACTTTAATTATCTTGGTTATTTGTTTCTTTGCTGCGAATATAACACGAGTAATTGATCCTGGAGTAACAACTTTTCGTATATTAATGATATTTGGAATCATTATATCTTTCTCTTTTTCTTTTCTTAGTGAGAAAGGACTTTGGAGAAAATTTGCTTTAGGTCTTAGTATTTTCGTTGGTTTCGTTTACTTTATAGCCGTCGAATTAATGAGAATAGTATTCCAGGGTAATGGATTTTAAATTGTTTATTCAACAAACAAGTGCGTTAGCTGAAGAGCGGAGCTGTCTTTAAGGCAGCTTTTTCTTATGCTACTAACGGGGCGGGTTAGTTGAAAAAGAACTATTTTGAACTACCAAGAAATAAATACTATATAGAAAAAAGATAAGGAGGTGTTTGTATAGAAGAGGGTACCTGTTAAAACGATTAAGAAGATAGAAGAGGACATTGAAAAAAATGATTTAGGAAAAGAAAGGGATAGACTAATAGGGTTAATTTCAACCTATCCTAATGAGTTAGAACTCCGTAAAAAGTTAGGGGACATCTAATTTGCATTAAAATATCCTTCAATGGCAGGTCGTTACTGGTATTTAGAAAAGAATAAGGCATCAGAGATGGTAAAAGCGTGTATTCTGTTCGAAAAAATCTTTGGGAAACGAACCTATTCTATTAGTACAACAGTGCTGTTTGATCTTTGTTCAACAATTGGGCCAGATAATAGAATAACACTTGGAAGTTAATTTGGATATTTTCGTGAATAAACCTTTTTGCTGCAACTTAAGTATAGATCTTTCCCTCCTCAACTCTTTCAATGGAATTCATATTTTCTTTTTTTTACTAAAGAAAACCCCAATTTATAAAAATAAATTTAAGCCTTTTTCACTAATTTTCGCAAAAATAATGATTTTTCAGAACATATAAAAGAGAAAGTAGGTAGAAAGTTCTGTAAAATTAACCCAATAGCAATACGATAGAAAGGCTATTAATATTATTGTATGAATATTTTAAATTTTTAGAAAGGGGTAATTTTTTCGGGGAATTCTATTTAACTAAGAAAGTAGGGAAGATATGAAAATTCATTCATTCATTAAACGAACAGCAGCGATTACGCTGTCAGCTGGCCTGCTGCTATCATCAGCAAACACGCCTTTCATTCCTTATGCAAATGCAGCGAACATAAAGGCAGAAGACGTCTTGGCCTCGTTGACAAGTGAACAACGAAAAGCGTTAAATAAACTTGAAATGACAGATAATGTCGGATTGCAAGGATTTAAAATGGAAGAATTAAAAAAGGATAAAGAAATCTCGGTCATCGTCCAGTTCAAATCAAAGCCGGGAAAAGTTGCAGTCTTGGATGCGAATGTAAAAGGAAAGAAGCTTTCAAAAAAACAAGCGGATGATCAAGTAGAAAAGGAACATGCTCAGTTTAATAAAGACATTCAATCGATTCTTCCATCTACTAATCTTAGAAGCAAGAAAACAGGTCATAAAATCACTTCTACCTTTAAGACCGTTTATAACGGGGTAGCTATGAAGCTGCCAGCTAATCAGGTAGAACAGCTCTTGCAATCCAAAGTCGTAAAAGCAGTATATAAAAATGTAGAATTTAAGGTCGATCCGATCGCCATGGGAGAGAAATCAGCCCCTGGTACATCCGTTGAAAGTATTCCATATTTAAAAATTGACCAGCTGCACAATGAAGGTATTACAGGAAAAGGAATCAAAGTTGGGGTTCTTGATACAGGGATTGATTACAACCACCCTGATTTGAAAGATGCCTATAAGGGCGGTTACGATTTAGTTGATCAAGATAATGATCCAATGGAGGCAACGTACAAGGATTGGCAAGCGTCGGGGCAACCAGAATTTAGCTGGTCCGGTTCTTCCTATTATACTTCCCATGGAACACATGTTGCAGGTACCATTGCTGGACAAGGAACGAATGCAGAGGTTTCTGTAAAAGGTGTGGCTCCTGATGTGGATTTATATGCCTATCGTGTTCTTGGACCATATGGATCAGGATCATCTGAAGGGGTCATTGCAGGTATAGAAAAAGCTGTAAACGATGGCATGGATGTTATCAACCTTTCCCTCGGATCGGACATCAATGATCCTTATGATCCAACCAGTACTGCCATTAACTATGCTGTCCTTAATGATGTAACAGCAGTTGTAGCAGCTGGAAATGCAGGATCAGATGATTATACATTAGGTTCACCTGGCTCAGCAGCACTTGCTTTGACAGTCGGGGCGAGTGATGTACCGATGGCGGTTTCTACTTTCAATGGGAAAATCGGAAATAAAGATTCGATCGAGCTTGTTAGTTTGGGACGCCACTATTCAGACCATTTAAAGGAATGGGAAGGGAAATCCTATGAGGTAGTGAATGTCGGTTTAGGAAATGGCTCTGATTATTCCGGCAAGGATGTAAAAGGGAAAATTGCACTTGTGGAACGCGGAGAATTCGCCTTAGCGGAAAAGGTCAGCAATGCAAAACAAAATGGAGCAGCCGCCGTTCTTCTTTATAACAATGTGGAAGGGCAAATTAATGCCAATCTTGGAGAGTCCGTTGACTTTGTGCCTGCATTTTCTTTAACAAAAGAAGCGGGAGAAAGCATTAAAGCACAGATTCAAGCAGGTGAAGCGAATTTTGCTTTCTCCAAATACGCGGATAAACAGACAGAAGGTGACCACTTAGCAGACTTTAGCTCAAGAGGCCCGGCAAGAGAAACATACGATATGAAGCCAGAAGTGACGGCACCGGGAGTAAGTGTTCTTTCAACAGTCCCTTCTTATATGGTGGACGCTGAACATCAAGAAAACTATCAATATGCATATTCAAGATATTCTGGAACATCTATGGCTACTCCTCATACAGCGGGGATTGCAGCACTCATGCTTCAAGCGAATCCGCAATTAGAGCCGGAAGATATTAAAGCCGTTCTAATGAATACGGCAGATCCTCTCAACGGAGATTATAGTGTATTTGAAGTTGGAGCAGGAAGAGTTGATCCATACCAAGCTGTGTATAGTGGAACCAGCTTCAAAATTAACGATAAAACATTTGTTCCAGGTGCTGAGGAATTAATCAAGGTAAAAGAATTGACGGGCGGACTCAGCTTTGATGTTCACTATGCAGATAAAAAACTAAATCTGAAAAAATCAATCACTATTGAAAACCATGATAAAGTAAACAAAACTTTCAATGTATCTGTAACTGAATCGAATGGTTCAAACAGCTTGAAGGAAAATGGAGTGGAGCTGGATATTCCAAGCAAAATTTCTGTAAAAAGTGAAGATTTCAAAAAAGTAACACCACGTTTGCTTATTCCTAAGAAAGCAAAGGATGGAATTTACGAAGGATATATTACATTAACAAACAATGCGAATTCATCAGAGCAGTATCGGATTCCTTTTAGCTTCCGCACAATGGAAGATGGGTTTAATAAGGTCGGGCTACTAAATCCTGCCTTTTCCCCAGGTCATTTAAACCAAGTGGCATGGGATCCTATGCGTACTCCATTTGTAGTTGCTGATTTTAACCTTCGTGCACCAATGGAAAAAATGGATGTCGTTCTTCAAGATGGCAAAACAGGAAAGGACCTCGGGCTGGTCGGAACAATAAATTTAGATTACGCTTATGACAATGTAGATTATGGATTATATGCATTTAATGGAGCTTATTATGAGTTTACAGGAAACTCAAAACAGCCCATTTCGGAAGAAGCAAGTTATGTGAAAAAACCGGGACATTACAAATTGAAATTCATTGGTACAGGTACTTCCGGGAAGGTTACAACCGAAACGCAGCATTTGCTCATCGATCTCGATGCACCGAGCTTCAAAAGTTCACTTGATGGAAAGTCTCCATTTATTGAATATAAGCCAGGTCAAGAAACATATCCATTCGACATTCAAATCACAGATCCAACCATTGACGAACTAAAGAAATTGGGCGTAAATATCGATCAATCATCGAACTCGATGGTGTATTACTGGGGTGAAGGTGGTTTCCCTTCTTCGCCAATTCCAATGGATAAAGAAGGAAAGTTTATCGAAGAAATCGCCCTGGATGAATCCATCCCAGCACTACAATTTCGCATGAATGGATATGATATGGCAGGAAACAAACCTGCTACAAAGCAATATTACTTTGTAAAAGAAGGTACACCTGTTGCATATTCTATTGGCGAAAAGTATGAGGTGAAAACAGGCGATACGGTAAAAGCAACACTTTCATTAGATAACCTAAACGCAGTGTCAAAGGCGGAATGGAACTTTAATGGTGACGGAGGCTATGACAGAGGTTTAGATAGCGTAGAGTTAGTTGATGCCAAGCTTCACAGCGAATTCTCGGACAAAGCCTCGTTAACGATTAAAGACAAGGTCGTTACTGTCCAATTTAATGAAGAGAGTAAAGCATTAGACCATGCAAAAGTCGTTGAGGTTACGTTAAAGGTTCAGGATGATCAATATACCCTTGGAGCAGCGATTAATCCGACTGTGAGCGTAATGAATGCTAATAATCAGACAAGCAGTGTGTTAGATGCTGGTTATATTTGGAAGGTTAATCCGCAATTCTCAATGGCCAGAGGTTATGTCTCTCCGCAAGCATTTAAAAATGAAGATGGTACTGTTACAGAGAAAAGGGATTGGAGCAAGGTTGGCGGTACAGTGAAAATCTTTGATTCAGAAGGAAATGAGTTCGATGCGACATCAACGGTAGAAGATAATGGACAATATGTATTCAACAAGCTGCCGTTAAGCACAAATGACTTCACGATTGAAATGAAAGCGCCAGGCCACTTTGTCACGAAAGAAAAACTGAATTCTGGTATTGGTTTTGAGCACAATGGTGAGTTATACGGTCAAAATCGCTGGATACCTGCCCTTGATATTACAGCAGGTGATGTAAACCAAGACCATGTCATTGATGTTCTAGATGCGATCGAAATTCAAAATGCATGGAAAACAAAGAAGCGTGCAGCGGATATCACCTTTGATGGAATAGTTGATGCCAAAGATATGAAATATGTTCAAACAAACTATCTCAAGCAAAATGAGCATGTTGATAATGCTCCAAAACCAAAGAAGAAGTATAAAGGTAAGACATTGGAATCAATTTTAGTTGAGTTGGGAATTCAGCCATAAATATAAAAAAAACACGATGAAAGCTTAGCTTCATCGTGTTTTAACTTTTAAAGAAAGAGAGTATTCCAATAAGGTTGCGTTATTTGGATTTTCTTCAGAATAAAATATTGAGGTGGATTGGGAATTCGTAAAAAAGGGAAACAAGAGTGAATATTGAAAAGCTAATAATAGAGGGATGGTATTAAAGTAGTCTTGCGCTTTTCTTAATTTTACTAGAATATATAGATTATATATTTATTTTTTTCTATATATACTAGATAAAATTACAACCTAGAGGTGAAGCTATGATTGAGGGGAAACTTATCAAGTTTTATCGTGAAAAAGCGGGGTTGACTCAGGGGCAGCTTTGTGAAGGAATTTGTTCTGCTACACATCTTAGTAAGATAGAACGAGAGATAACAGAATACTCAGGGGAAATTACCCACTTATTATCCCAAAGATTGAATATCTGTCTTGATGATGAATTTGTGCGGTATCATAATCTTCAACAGAAACTAAAGTTATGGCACAACACGTTCGTTATGCAACAAGGCAAAGAATCAGAAATTTTAAAAGAAGAAATCGAAAAAGAAACACTGATTCAATTGCCAGATTTTCAAGTCTTCTATCAATTACTCTCTGCAAGGTATTATTTATCTAATTATCAGTTAGAAACAGCATTATTAATTATTCAAAACCTGCAAAAAAATGAATCATCTTTTTCTCCGCAAGACCGCAATATGTTAAAACATGTTCTAGGTATGTATTACTTTCACAACGGACAGTATCGGGATTGTATTCAAATTTTAACATCGATCGATCAAAGTCAATATAATCAATTTGAATATTATTACCATTTGGCACTAGCATATCACCTTATTCATTTTAATATAATATCGTATTATTATGCAGAGAAAGTTCTTGACTATTTTCAAAAAACGTTAAATGTCATCCGAATAATTGATACAGAGACGATCATGTTATTACAATTAAATGCAAAGGAGCTTCATGATTTTGAAGAGACGAAAGAACGTTACGAACAATTAATACGTACCTGTGATACCATTAATGAAATAGACCGTAAATCAAAGCTCCTTAATAATCTTGCATTTGAACTTTACAGAAGAAAAAAATACAAAGAAGCATCCGAACTATACAAAGAAGCCATGAAACTAATGGATGAAAAGGTTCCTCATTATTTAACTGCATTAGATGGTTATATAAATACTTGTTATAAAGGAAAACTACTTTCAAACGAGATTTTATTGGAATTAGCACATAAAGGCCTTAGAATAGCAAAATCGACAAAATCGTATAACTGGATTTTTTTTGAATTACACCTTTACCAGCTTAATCATGAAGAAGACGATTACTATCATTTTATTGAGACCACGGCCCTTCCTTTTTTTAAAAATATGGGCTTCACCATGTTAATTGAACACTACGAAAAAAAACTCTTCCACTTCTATAACCGAATTGGTGCCGTTCAAAAAGCATTGGACCTTGCCAATTCTTACATACAAGGCAGAAAGAGCTACTATGATCATGAATAAGGCTTAATAAAAAAAGATACTCTATGCAGATGTTAATGCTGCATAGATTGGATTGAAGCTGAAAGTCAGCGTGAAAAAATAGTCAATCAAAGAAGAATTAAAATTGGAAAGCAATTAAAAGTTTAATTGAAAAATATCGAAAAGAAAATATGTAAAGCTGATAAGTCCATCAACTTAAAGTATGATAACTATCAACAATTCGGCTACCTTGCCTAGTGATATTTAGTCAAACAACTGAATTCCATTTTATTACATAGATGCTTTGTATTAGATAATTAAAAGATAAATAGTGATATTCAATAAAAGGGCGCGAAAGTCGTGGTACACCATGGGCGTCGGAGTCTGACAAACGGGTGGGCTCTAAGGCACCAATGAGCTAAGTAAAAAGTATCCCTTATTTATTGTCAGTAATGGACAGACAGATAGAATATTTACAAGCAATTGTAGAAACTTATAATTTAGATAGATTTATTCAAAATACATATAGTAACCAACTAATTAGATCTGGACATAAATCAGATTTTGTGCAAATGGTGAAAAATAAAAATCAAATTGGAAAAGGTTATGTTGTCGGACACCGGTCTTCAGATATATCCGCTGCTAAGGATAATGAACTTATTGCCGTTGGTGTGAACTTTGACTTTGCTCAAGGAGATGAATTAAAACAAGCAGATTTTGTAGTGAATAATTTCAAAGAAATCTTAGAGTTAGTTTAAATCCTAAAAGGCCGCCAATTGGCGGCCTTTTGAAATACGATTCTTAGCATACTTTCATATTCAAGTGAAAAAAACCTTTAATGAACTAAAGAGGCAGGATAGTTGCATAGGAAGTAGTAAAATAGAGTTGAAAAAAGAATGAAATCCCTCATCCTTAATTGTTTATAAATGGTATAATAGGAAACAACTCCTAGTACAAGCGTTTAAAATGCAACTCCATTAAACTGCCTGTTTTTTGAATAAGAACCACCTTGTATTTTACCATAAAATTCAAGTTTTTAATTTTTTTATCCTAAGGGCAACAATCTTTTGGATAACAGCCTAAAAAGAGGGTGTACCCGGATCCTTCTAACTAAAAAAAGGTGTATAGGAATGTATTTAATTGTCGAAATAATCTAATATCATTGGTGGTTGTTATAGGTTAATATTAAATAATATGGTAATTTACCGCATATAAAATGGGCGTCCGTTTAAACAACAAGGCTCAATTGAATGCAGCCAGTGGAGGGATTTTTGTGGGTATAGCTATCGAAGAAAAACCGTCATTCCTATGTGCTAATTTTGAAGATGGAGTATTAATAGAAAAGGTCCGGCAAGGAAATATGGAGGCACTAGAAGTTCTGATGAAAAAATATCAATCTTTTGTAAAGATTAAGGCTAACAGATACTTCTTAATTGGGGCAGATAGAGAAGATATTATCCAAGAGGGGATGATAGGATTGTTCAAAGCCATCAGGGATTTTAATGGCGAGAAACAATCTTATTTTAAAGCGTTTGCAGAACTATGTATCACGAGGCAGATTATTACAGCCATAAAGGCAGCTACTCGTCAAAAACATACTCCGTTAAATTCTTCTATTTCGCTTGATATGCCTATATATGAAGAAAATCCGGATCATACTCTTATGGAAGTAATGACAGACACCGTTATTTCTGATCCCGTTGCGATATTGATAGATAAAGAATCTGCTGATGACTTGGAATTAAAATTATCTGAGGTTCTAAGTCCGTTAGAAAAGAAGGTTTTGGCTTATTACTTAGAGGACCTTACTTATATAGAAATGTCTGATAAATTAAATACTCACGCCAAGTCTATAGATAATGCGTTGCAGAGAGTGAAGAGAAAATTGGAGAGTTTATTGGAACTTAGAAATAGACACGCAATAGAAGGCACATTCAATAGATAAAAGAGCCGTTTACTATTAAGTTGATCTTTTGGCCAAAGGGTTTTTAACCCTTTGGCTTTATGTGTTTGAAAACCTTAGTTATATTTAATAGTGAAATTAAAAATACAACAAACACCGGTATGGAAGGAAGGGCACTGATGTTAACAGAAAGATTAAAACGATTATTCTCTCAACAAGCAAGTGGAATAGACTATGCCATTCTGCTAGCACCAATACTGTAATTGGCTACTTAATTTCTCTAGCTTACCTATATGGAGAACTTATTTTTTATGGGTACCCATCTTATTATTTAGAAATATAGCCGAGATAAAGATGCATGGGCTAAAATTTATATGCCTAAAAAAGATTTCAAAACAATTTTAAAACAGATGGCTGGTCCTGATGATGAAGAAACTATCACTTATAAAAGCATTGAATTAAAAGACTCCAAAACGATAGAAATGAAAGTGAACAACTCAGATGGTGGAAGCTTTGAGAACAGCATGCAAGCAGCTATTATGGATGCCTAAATACGAGAACTATATAAACACTCTGAAGTTTATGATGATAAAAAAGAACCTACTATCCGTACCGTGGATTTGAGCCACACAGTTATTGCGGAAAACAAGAAGCCTATTGAATTCGATGAAGATTCCGAACAAAAACCTAAAGAGCTTGGAACCTTTAAACTAGGTGAAAAGGTAAATGTAGTAGGTCATATCATAACATTAACAAATGCACATTACTCAAAGGAAAGAAACGAATTGGAAGAAACACAGCCCAAAGAAGTATTGGGATTTGATATTGAATACCAAAATGGTACAAGAGAAGAACAAGTAGTTAGCGCAGGAGATTTTGAAGTGTATGACAGCAAAGGTGAAAAGATGGAGGTATATGCTCTCGATACATTAACCGAGAGTGTGCAAGCTGGTAAGCACGTTAACGGACCTGCTGCTTTCGGAGGAACCGGTAATGCACCTTATGAAATCTTTTACACAGATTATACTACGGGTAGCAAAGCAAAACGGATTATGGAAGTGAAATAATCGTTTTCATGTTCATTTTTTGAAGCAGTAATTTTAGGCAAAAGGGTACTCACAACAATGGTGAGTACTTTTTTTGTAATGCCTTTTATGGTTCAATCTTCTATATAAAAATATCAATGCATTGTTCTACAGTTGTTGCAGAGGCTAACTGTTTTGCTTTTGTAGCCAATACATCTGCTGGTTCTGTATCGAGAATAACACCAAATAAGTTTTCTATTTCATCCAAGCTTTTTTCTAAACGGGTAGAGATGATTGAAATCGCTATTTCTTTGACAAGTCTGTGTTCAGCCATGTTAATACTCACTTGAATCACCCCTTCTAATAAACTTAAATACCTATATTCGATTATCCAAGTGTTAATTCCTTTTAAGAAAAGAATATGTCGAAAAATAAATCGACACCATTTACTTAATAATTGGCTATGTAAAAGCAATTGTTTGTTTTTGAGTAGTCCTGTAGTCAATTTTTGGTATCCTGATTGCATCAAAATAAAAGGGTTAATCTGATTTGACGTGGTGACTATACTGATATTGCTTCATTAAGCGATAGGAAAAGAGAATATATATTTGGGGTGTTGACTCGCTATTTCCATTACTCAAATGCTGCACAGGAACTGCACAAGACTGTCGCTTTGCCTTACAATCGTACGGATTTTATTTTTGGTTGTTATGTGCATTTTTGTCCGTCCTACAATCATCAAAATCATCGGCTGATTTTTTCTGCATGCTTCACTGTGTGCGAATAGATATCAAGCGTGATTCCACTATATCAAGTCTTTGCCTTTCCTCTTCCAAAAATTCAGTAGATTTTGGTGGAATTAATCGGTGTAACTAGTTTGTCATAGTGTATCTCTTATATTTACAAACGATTAATAAGCTTTAATATTCTGCATCGGTCTTTTTATGACAAAATCCTTAGTTTTTTCTCCATTTTTGACTAATACCATCAATTTCCGCCCTTTACATGTTATAAATGCCGTAATAACCTCCTTTATTTTCGTCTTAACCGTGACTTTTGGTTTATCTTTCATGCGAAGGAATAAAATCACATGAGTTTAACAGAGCATTTAAAATGGTCTGTTAATTTTGAGGGTAGGGTTTGCTATAAGGAATATAGCATCCCACAAAAAAGATTTTTTGGAGGTAATGTTGATGAAATCTGGCAATAGTGATTTAAACAGACGTAATTTCTTAAAAGTTGGCGGAATGAGTACATTAGCATTAACACTTGGTTCAACTGGGGTTTTTTCTCTTGCGGGAGCTACAAAAGGATTTGCAGCGGATTCCAGCAATCCAACAAGTGGATTTGGTGGCTATGGCCCATTAGTAAAAGATCCAAATGGAGTTCTTGATCTGCCAAGGGGATTTCATTACAAAATGCTTTCAAAAACTGGTGATATCATGCCTAATGGTGACCTTGTCCCATCTGCTCACGATGGAATGGCTGCCTATAAAGGGGAAAAGGGTACAACCATTCTTGTAAGAAACCATGAAAATGGGACAAATTCAGATTACCCTGTAAACGGGAAAAAACCTTGGAGCGCTGGCGCTGCCGGTGGCACAACCACAATAATCGTTGGACAAAATAACAAGGTCATTGATCAGTATGTATCAAGTTCAGGTACGATCCGTAACTGTGCGGGCGGAGCTACGACTTGGGGGACCTGGTTAACAATGGAAGAAACTCGAGATATGGGACATGGCTTCGTATTTGAAGTGAATCCGCTTGACCCTGAAAACGAAATGTCAAGAACACCGATCCGTGATATGGGTTATTTCTCCCATGAAGCTGGGCATGTTGACCCTTCAACAGGAATTTGGTATTTAACCGAAGACGCAAGTCCAAGCTTCTTATACCGTTTTACACCACATGACCGTAGTCAAAAGCTAGGTTCTCTGCAAAAGGGAGGTATCCTTGAAGCAGCAGCGATTGATGAATTGCCAGCTGCAGCTGCAAGTCAATTTAATACTGGACAAAAATTCGGGGTTGTTTGGAAAAAATTAAATCCTGAAATTGCACAGCAAGATGCTAAGGATAAAGGCTGTATTCAGTTTAGCCGCTTAGAAGGGGCTTATTTTTCTGAAGGTACTTTATGGTTTGATGATACAAGTGCAGGTTCATCACGCCTTGGCCGTGTTTATCGCTACACGCCAGCGACAAACAACTTAGAACTATTCTATGAGTCTACTGATAAAAATGATTTAGAAGCACCGGATAACATTACGATCACTCCTTGGGGAGATCTTTGGATTGCCGAAGATGGCGGCGGCAATGACCGTATCGTCGGATTAACTCCTGAAGGAAATATTTATACTTTCGCTGAGAATATGATGAACGGTTCTGAATTTGCTGGCCCTACATTTTCTCCAGATGGAAATACTTTCTTTGTGAATATGCAAACACCAGGTATCACCTTTGCGATATGGGGACCATTTGCACGCAGAAATTCTACCCGTAGACGAGCTATGAACCAGGCTTTGCCGCCAGCAAGTCTTGCTCCTGTTGTTTCGGATAAACTTGCTGCATTCGCAGAAGAACAAGGCATGTCTATATTAGAAGCAGCAGCTTTAGAGCGTCATGGCATGCCAATTTTATAAGTGATGATCTCATTTTTGAGTACTAACAAACCATCATGGAATAGAGGGTGAGACGTTTGTTATCCAGTATCGGCATCCCTGGTTTAATTCTCATTCTAGTCATAGCGTTAATCATTTTTGGCCCTTCTAAATTACCCGAAATTGGAAGGGCATTTGGAAACACATTAAAAGAATTTAAAAAATCGACAAATGATTTGATCGGCAATGAAAAAGAAGAAAAACCCTAACTTTGAAGAAAAAAACAATCGAATAGCTCTTGAGAAATCGAAAAGACTGGAAACTAAATAACCTTTTTTATCATTTAATAGAGTAAATGCATGGAGGAAATAGTATGAATATAATAAGGAAGATTTATTTGAAGCGCTGCTTTTCGCTGGCGATGGCTGCCGCTTTTGCCGCAATTCCCGTTACGGCAGATGCGGAGGAAAAGCTCAAGGAGGGAGAGAGGTTTGAACTCACCATTCTCCAGACAAATGACTTTCATGGTCATTTGGATGACATCGTCACGCTGGATGATGGAACCGTTCATCACAATTCTGTTGCGAAGTATGCCACCATCATTGAAAGTGTGCGCAATGAAGAGGAGAATGTGCTTCTCGTCGATGGCGGGGATGTCTTCCTGCGCGGCGAGTTTCAAGCGGGTCAAGGAGAGTTGGAGACCTCCCTGTTGAAAGCTTTGGACTATGATGCAATGGCTCTCGGAAACAACGACTTCCGCGTATACCCTGCCGGGGAGGGCACACCGGACAGCCGTTATGAACAGTTAAAGGATTACCATCGCAACGTAAATTTCCCCATCATTACTGGAAATGTCATTGATAGGGAAACAGGAAAGTACATACAGAATGTCAAGCCTTGGAAGAGTTTTACTTTCTCAGGCGTTAAAGTCGGGATGATCGGCCTTACTTCGATGAAGCCGGAAATTCGCGGTTGGGATGATGTTGCAGACCTCGATTTCATCGAACCGGTTGAAGCGTTGAATGCGTTGCTTCCTGAAGTGAGTGAGAAGTCAGACGTAAACATTGTCCTTTCGCATGCTGGAAATCCGGAAGACCACAAGCTGGCTCAGGTTCCCGGAGTTTCGGCTGTAATCGGGGCAGATACACACAAGGTCATCAAAACTCCCGAATATGAATTCAACGGAGAGGTGATGGTGCCAATTACTCAAGCTGGCGGAGAACAAGAACATTATTTGGGCCGTCTTAATTTGACTTTTGAAGTCGTAGACGCCAAAATGACTTTGGTCGAATCCGATGGATTCCTCTACGACGTCACAAATGTTCCGGCTAATCCGGAGATACAAGCGATTATTGACGATTATCGTGCAAATTTGAAAGCGCAATAATATGACTATTACCATATAATTGCCGTTTGGCAACGATATGCTACCAAAAATATTTTGGTATAAAAATAAGCATGAACCATTTATTCTGGTTCATGCTTATTTTCTTTTGTTAGGCAAATTTCTTTATAAGACCGATATTTCGTAGTTGTCTTAATTAAAGTATGACACTAAATACGCAGATTAAGCTTTCTTATTACTGGTGGTAACACCTTCGCTGGTACTTCCCCTAACACAAATCCTGATAACTTTTTGGAGGGTTATTGTGAATTAACCATAAAATAATGAGAGGATCTATCAATGGTTATCACAAGTAGAATAGTAAAAGTAAGCCATAAGATCAGTTCTAATTAGAACTGATCTTATGGGTTTTTGGAATGTATGAACCTTTAACAAATTCAATAAACGCTTTGTTTATAGAATTTTTTATTTCACTTTTCCAAATTAGAGCTGTGACGGTAGAAAAAGGGGGATTTTTCACTTCACGATATACAACTTCATTTTGCAAAAGAAATTTTATAGAAGATGCTACTAAAGCTACACCTATGCCCGCAGAAACTAATGATATAACAGTAGACACCTCATCTGTTTCTTGTACTATTTTGGGGCTAAATCCTGCTTGGAAACAACAGTTAATTAATCCATCGTAATGAACTTGATTAGCCATTCTGCTCGTCATAATAAATGAATCATTGGCGAAATTGATTAAGTCGATTGAAGAAGTTTCAGTGGCTAAAGGATGTTCCTTCGGCAAGGCAATAATTAATGGTTCTTGCCTTAATATTTGAAAAGAAAACTCATCATTCTCAAGGGGTTCACTTACAATACCTACATGGATGTTTCCTTTTTGTAATGCTTCAATTTGTTCTGCAGATGTGAGTTGCTTCAAAATTACTTGAACAGCTGGATACTCTTTTCTATATTGTTTAATTATGGTGGGAAGAATATCAAAGGAAGCTGTAGCAATGAAACCAATAATAATTTTGCCAATCTCCCCACGATTAATCATTTGGATTGTATTGATGGAGTCCTCTAAATTATCAAATAATTGATAAACTCTATCCAAAAATACTTCTCCTTCTTGAGTTAAATTTACACTTCTTTTCGTTCGGTGGAAAAGCTGAACACCAATTTCCTCTTCTAATTGACGAATTTGAATACTTAATGGTGGCTGTTCCATATTTAAACGGGCAGCAGCCTTACCGAAATGTAACTCCTCGGCAACAGTTTTGAAATATCTAAGATGGCGTAACTCCAATTTGTTCACCTCACGATTAATATTTATTATATATTAGTCATTATATAAATGTATATTAGATATATCAATAGGCTTATTATAAAATGAATTTGTGATGATGAATCGCTTACCAATAAGAGGGGGAGATAAAATGCCAGAACTAGACTTACTACGATTTACAGAAAAGTATAATTTACCAGACCAAGCTATCGATGTGAATGATATACCTTGGATTCCAACTCATGGGGAAGACGATGGAGTGTGGTTTAAGCCAATTCGATTTGATTTAACATCAGGAAGTTGGATACACATTTCAAAATTTGAAGCTAAAAAAGGAAATGCTAGACATAGACATACTGGGGGGACAGTTTTAGCTTATACACTTCAAGGGTCATGGAGATATTTGGAGCGAGATTGGGTAGCAAAACCAGGTACATTTATCTACGAACCACCGGGCGATGTACATACTTTAGTGGTTGATGGAGAAGAAGATATGATTACACTGTTTTATTTAAGCGGAGTCATTGAATATTTCGATGAGGGAGGAAATGTTGTAAAACAGGATGATGTTTTTTATAGAATGAAAAAGTATTTAGACTACTGTGAAAAATACAATATCCCTGTGAAAGATTTAACGTTTTAAAACAGCTTTTTGAAATTTTTGTTAATTAAAGATACTGGTAGGTATCTAGATTTTAAATGATAAAAAACTTTACTACTAAAATCACAGAATAATCTTAATTTAACAGTAGTAGAACAAGAAAAAGAAATTTATTACTAATTATAAATATATTTAGTAATTAGTAATCTTTAAGGAATGTCTACTATACTAACAGATAACATTTTCTGTATTAAGTATGAAATTAGACAAAATCAAACACTATGTTGGTTTTGTCTTTTTTGTACAAACCTTTTAAGGAACTGATGAAGTTTATATCTACAAATTCATTGCAAAGTAAAGAAAACGTTGTCATACAGGCAAATAGTTTTTCCATACACATATAAAGGCCGAGGGAGATACCTGGAGAAAGTGCGGGTTTCTACCAATAAGTATGAATATCTCCTAAATCAAAAAATGTTTAGGACATCTTTATTTAAATACAGGATAGTGACAGTTTGTATTGGGCTTTATTCATTATTATGAAAGGGTTTTCAAATGTGATGGGCTAAATGGATTTATGTATTTGAGAACGTTGAGAAATTACTAAAGAAAGATTTCCCAGTAGTAAGAAAGGAAATGCTGCACTAATAAGTTTTTCGAAAGGTTTAAATTTGATAAATAATAGGACAGAGGTGAAAGGATGGAAGCAAAGGCGATTATAAAGCAAGAAGAATTAGATCCTACAATAAAGGGCAGTTATCGCTGGAAAGTGATCATTCCAATGATATTTGTCATGTATTTAATGGCATATATCGACCGAACCAATATTTCGTTTGCGTTGACTGAGATGCAAAAAACATTTGCTATTACATCAACGGTAAGTGGGTTTATCGCAGGGGTATTTTTTTGTGGATATATCTTATTAATGGCACCAATGGGTCATTTTGCGAGCCGAAAAAGTGCGCGCAACATTGTTTTAATTTTAGGGTTATTAACAGGTGTTTTTTCGAGTCTACAGGGCTTGGTTAATAGTGTTGAAATGCTCATTTTTATTCGTTTCTTGTTAGGGCTCGTTGAAGGCGGAATTTATCCAGCAATGGGTGTGTTAATAGCGAATTGGTTTCCTCAAAATGAACGTGGGCGAGCTACAAGTTCTTTCTACTTATATATTACAGTTGCTCCTTTGATTATGTCGCCGGTTTCAGGATACATTATTTCGAATATTCATTGGTTTGGGTTAGATAGTTGGCGATGGGTGTTTATTACACAAGGGATTCCGGTGTTACTTTTCTCTATACTGTTCTACTATTTAGTTCCAGATCATCCGTCCAAATCATCGAGAATCAGTGCTCAAGAACGTAATTTTTTGCTAAAACAACAAGAGATTGAAGCAAGTAAGCCTAAAGCGATTCAGGAAAAATCCTATTGGAAGGCGGCATTGAATCGTAATTTTATCTTTGTGTCACTTGCTTACTTTATGGCTGGGGGAATTGGAAACTATGGAATTATTATTTGGTTACCAGTAATTCTTAAAGAGTTTTCGAATTTTGGCTATACCGCAGTTGGGTTCATTTCGGCAATTCCGTGGTTGATTGGTACCGTTGGGATGGTTTCGGTAGGGGTTATTAATGATAAATTTAGAAATAAACGAGTATTATTGTTTTTATTAAATGTAATTGCGGGGATTTCTTTACTTTCCGCGATTCTTGTTCTTGAGTCTAACATATGGTTAGCTATTTCCTTGATTAGTATTACCATTGTTGGTGGGATGGCTTCTTCTTCTGTATTTTTGACATTAATTGCGGACGTATTCCCGAAAAATATACTTGGTGGAATGACAGGTCTTTGGAATTCGATCGGGAATGTAGGTGGATTCGTCGGACCATTTGTTGTTGGGGTGCTAATGTCAGGAGGCAACAAATTAACAGGTGTAGGTTTCTTATCAGTCTGTTATCTTATTGGTTCTATTTTAGTTTTGTTTGTTAAATTACGTAAAGAAGATTGAGTATGTAAAAAGTAACCCGAAGTGAAAAAGGATACTGAAAAAGTCGCTGGCAACGAAAATTCTTCACAATTTAGTGAAGAAAAAGAAAATTATTATCTGTATATCATATACAATGATTCTTTTTCTTTTTGAAGCTGATTTCTTTAGTGAAATGGGGTGAAGTCGTCTTAATTTCTAAATTGTAAGTTAATTGTTATTCAAATGATTATATAGGAGTAGTGTAAATGTTCAATCTATCTGATAAGACGGCTTTAATTACTGGGGGTACAGGTACTCTAGGGAAAAGTATAGCGAAAGCTCTTGGTCGTGCAGGAGCGAAAGTGGTCATTACTGGAATAGAAAACGAGCAAAAAGTGGTTTCTATCAAAGAAGAGTTTTCAAAAGAGAATATACATGTAATATATGAACACCTTGACATCACAATGATCAAAAATATAGAAGAAGTAGTCAATAAATATTCTACTATCGATATATTAATTAACTCTGCTGGAATCAATGCTCGTCAACCAATACTCAATATAAGTGAACAAGATTGGGACAATGTAATAGATGTTAACTTGAAGGGAGCATTTTTCACTTCAAAAATAGTAGCAAAAAAAATGTTAGAAAGAAAAAGGGGAAAGATTATTAACTTAGCTTCATTAAGCAGTCACATAGGGTTGCCAAACATGGGACCATATTGTGCATCGAAAGGCGGTATTAATCAATTAACTAAAGCTATGGCCATAGAATGGGCTCCATATATTCAAGTGAATGCCATCGCTCCTGGATATTTTCATACTGAATTGACTGCTCCTTTATTCCAAGATAAGGAGTGGGCTGATAGTATTCTTTCAAAAATACCAACCGGAAGAACAGGAAAACCTGAAGATTTAAATGGATTGGCTGTTTTGCTTGTTTCCTCTGCTTCTGACTATATTACAGGACAGACAATATATGTAGATGGTGGTTGGACTGCATCATAAATCAATAAGGGAGAGATATCATGAAAGCCGTTGTTAAATCAAATTCACCACAAAAAATAGATTTACAAGAAAGATCTTTACCCCTTTTAAATGACGGTGAAATACTTGTTGAAGTTGCTTATTGTGGAGTTTGTGGAAGCGATCTCCATGCTTTTAATCATTCTAGGGGGTACGAATTTGTGAAAATAAATACGACTCTCGGTCATGAAATATCCGGTATAGTCGTAGAAGTATTTAATGAAGAGAATAGGCACTTAATTAATAAAAATGTGATAGTTGAGTCTATGTATTATTGCAATGAATGTGAAAACTGTAAACGGGGAAGGTATTCTATATGCTATAACAACCAAGTAATTGGTCTTCATTATGACGGTGGTATGGCTCAATTTGTAAAAATAAATGTGAATTCCGTTAAAGAAACCGATAAAAATTTGCCATTAGATATCGCAGCACTTATAGAGCCTATGTCAATCGCAGTTCATGCTGTTAATAAAATTAAAAATATAGGTGCTGAAGATACTATTTTAGTACAAGGTCCTGGCATTATAGGATTCTTTATTGGTCTAATATGTGCACATAAAAAGGCAAATGTCATTCTAACTGGATTAGAAAAAGACTATGAATACAGACTATCAAAAGTTAATAACTTTGGTATGACTGCATTAATCGCTGATAAACAAAAACTAGAAGTGCCTATTGACTATATATTTGAATGTTCTGGATCCTCTGCGGCACTAAAAACAGGCTTTAATACTTTAAAGAAAGGGGGAGAAATTGTTGTGGTAGCTCTTTATGAACAAGAAACCCCTTTGTTTTTAACGGATTTAGTTCGTAATGAGTGGTCCTTACTAACAAGTTATGGGAGTGATCCAGTAGATTATAATGACGCTAGTAAACTTTTAATTGAATATAAAGATCAATTAAGAGAAATAGTTTCATTTTTTCCTATGGTTGAAGCTGAACAAGCGTTTACAGAAAGTTTAAATCAAAATGTTTTAAAGGCTATAATTTATAATCAGGAAATATAGAAAATATGTTCTGATGCAAATTTGGAAAAAATAACAATGAATTTGTTGACAACAATTTATGGAGAAATTAGATTGTTTCATTACACAAAATATATTAAAAGAGGTGTGACAGCCATAAAAATAAAATATTGCAAGCGTGTTATTGATGCTTTATAAATAAGTATCAATCGAATAAATTATTTGGGATTGTGACTGGTAAAACAGGCAAAACCTAAATAGGTAAAGTTTCTTGTTTATGCAAGAGACGTGCTTATCTAGGTTTTTTTGTTTGAAGGTCGATGAGAGGTAGGTGAGCAAATTGATCATAAAAAAGATTTTTAATAATAATGTGGTGTTAACTGAAGATGAAAATCAAAAAGAAATGATTGCTATGGGGAAAGGAATTTCCTTCCAAAAAAAAGGTTGATGATCTTATTAATGAAAGTTTGATTGATAAACGTTTTTTATTGGAATCAGAAGAAAATGTTCATAAAATGACTGAGTTATTAAGCGGTATTCCGCCGACATACCTTGAGATCGCTGATGATATTATTCAATATGGTAAAAAAGAAATCAATGCAGAGTTAAGTAAATCGATATATATAGGTTTAATGGATCATTTAAATTTCGCCATTGATAGACATAAAAAAGGACAAGATATAAAAAACACATTGATATTTGAAATAAAAAAATTGTACCCGAAGGAATATAAAGTAGGACTTTACGGGATATTAGTTATCAATGAAAAATTAGGAATAAATTTACCTGAAGACGAAGCTGGATTTATTGCATTGCATTTCTTAAACGCCCAACAGGATAGTCTAAATATGAGCCGAACCGTTGAATTCACGAAAATGATTCAAGCAATTATTAATATCGTTCAATTGTTTTATAAAACAACTTTAGACGAAGATTCCATGAATTATCATCGATTTGTCACTCACTTGCGATATTTATCCTATCGCATCCAAAACCGTGACCCAGTTTCTCAGGAAGATGAGAAGTTATTTATGCAAGTGAAAGAAAACTATCCACTTGCATATCAATGTGCTCTCAAAATAAACGAGTATTTAAAAATTAAATATCATACGGAATTATCTAAAGAAGAACTCACTTATTTTATGATTCATATTCAGCGAGTTACTTCAAGATAAGTTAAATTAAAAGGATTGTGACTTTCGGTAGGCAAAACCTGGTAAAAGAGACAAAAGAGTCTTTTTTATCAGGTTTTTATTTTTTCTAATAAAAAAGAAGAAAAGGAGAATAAAAAAATGAACACAAAAGAGTTAGCGATATTTGTAATAGAGAATGTCGGCTCGGAAGAAAATGTCATTAAAGTAGTCCATTGTGCCACTCGTTTGAGATTTACGTTGAAAGATCGTTCTGAAGTAAACAAAGAAGCGCTGCAAAGCAATGATGATGTTTTAGCTGTCGTTGAAAGCGGTGGACAATTTCAAGTGGTCATTGGTGGAAAAGTTGCGGATGTGTATCAGGAAATAATGAGGCAAACAAACTTATCACAAGTGGCATCGGCATCAGCGGACAAAAGCCAGGAAAAGGTTGGGGTAATATCCAAAGTCTTTGATGTCATCTCCGGAACATTCAGCCCGCTGATTCCATTATTAGCGGGGTGCGGATTGCTTAAAGCTTTATTAACATTATGTATTACATTTGGATGGATGGTGAAAGAAAGTGGTCTTTATATCTCACTTTCGGCAACCGGTAATGCTATATTCTATTTCTTGCCGGTTTTTGTAGGATTCACGCTTGCTAATAAATTAAATGCAAATGGATATATTGGTGCTGTAATTGGCGCTGCCCTACTTGAGCCGAACTATACAAACCTTTTGGTAAAAGGAGCCGCGGTAGTTGATATTTTTGGCATTCCAGTTATTCCTGTCAGCTATGCAAATTCTGTCTTTCCTATTTTTATTGCAGTCATAGCTTTCTCATTTTTAGAAAAGTTATTAAAGAAAATTATTTTGAAAGATTTGCAATTCCTTTTAGTTCCATTAGTTTCATTAGTTGTTATCGTACCTTTAAGCTTTCTGGCATTTGGTCCATTCGGAACTTATTTGGGCGCAGGTATTGCAAATGGAATAGAAGTATTATTAAGTTTTAGTCCCATATTAACAGGTGCTGTACTTGGTAGTGGGTATATGTTCTTAGTAATCTTTGGACTTCACTGGGGGATTGTACCGATTACATTACAAAATTTACAAAATGGAGGCGACCCGCTTGGTCCGATGAAAGCAGGACCTACATTTGCTCAAATGGGCGTTGCAGCAGGGGTCTTTCTAAAAACAAAAGACAAAAAATTAAAGGCAATTGCCGGCCCAGCAGCTATTACAGGGATGATGGCCGGTGTAACCGAACCAATTCTATATGGTATCGTTTTGAAATACAGAAGAACGATTCCTTATATTGTAATTTCCGGTGCTATTGGCGGTGCTTTAGGTGCGTCTTTAGGTGTTGAACTAAAAACGTATTCGTTCTATAGCATGTTAAGTATCCCGGCTTTTGCACCGATTAGTATGCATGTACTGAGTGTCTCGGCCAGTTTCATTATTGCGCTTGCTCTTACTTATTTCTTTGGATATGAAAGTAAAGCTACTGTAAATAAACATCAAACAACAGAAAATGTTTCTGAATTGAAAAATGAGGTCAACGATAATTCAAATGAAACAATTTATTTGCCTGTTCAAGGTAAAAGAGTACCTTTAACGGATGTCAATGATGAAGTTTTTTCTTCAGGTGCTATAGGGAAAGGAATTGCTATTGAACCAATTGAAGGGATGGTCACTTCACCAGTTAACGGTGTTATTACAACTGTATTCCCGACAGGGCATGCTATTGGCATTACATCTGCCAGCGGTGCTGAAGTATTAATTCATGTCGGTTTAAACACAGTGAACCTTCAAGGTAAATACTTCAATCCAATTATAAAAACAGGTGATTTCGTCCAAGTGGGAGATAAATTAGTTGAATTTGATATAGAGAAAATTAGAGAGGCAGGTTTTGACTTAACAACACCAATTATTGTCACAAATACAGATCATTATCTCGATGTTATTCCGCATACTCTTTCTAATGCTCAAGAAGTATTAACACTAATTAAAAAGCAGGATATCAGAGACACATCAGTTAATTTTTGTTGAAAAGTTAGAGATGTAGTTTCAAACTGACAACTCCGATTAGAAGATGCTTACAAGAGTTATTAATAAATAATTAAAAAGGAGAATGAAAATGACTAAACTAACATTTCCAGATGGTTTCTTATGGGGTGGAGCAGTATCCGCCCATCAATTGGAAGGTGGCTGGAATAAAGGTGGAAAAGGATTAAGTGTTGCCGATGTCATGACTGCTGGTGCCAACGGGGTACCAAGGGAAATTACAGACGGTATTATTGAGGGGGGAAATTATCCTAATCTTGAAGCTATTGATTTTTACAGCCAATATAAAGAAGATATCGCTTTATTTGCAGAAATGGGCTTTAAATGTTTTAGAACCAGCATCGCATGGACACGTATTTTCCCTAATGGAGATGAAAGCGAACCGAATGAACAGGGATTGCAATTTTATGATGACATGTTTGATGAATTGTTGAAACATGGGATTGAACCAGTTATTACATTGAGCCATTTTGAAATGCCTTATCATTTGGCAAAAGAATATGGCGGTTGGAGAAACAGAAAGGTCATTGATTTCTTCGTACGTTTTTCTACTACTGTAATGGAACGCTACAAAGATAAGGTGAAATACTGGATGACTTTTAATGAAATTAATAATCAAAAAAATATCTCTAATGATATTTTTGGATGGACCTGTTCAGGAGTGAAGTATTCTGAATGCAAGAACCCTGAGGAAAGCATGTATCAAGCTGTTCATCATGAATTAGTGGCTAGTGCCTTAGTGGTGAAGAAAGGACATGAGATCAACCCTAATTTGAAAATTGGTTGTATGTGTGCTTTTGTGCCACTGTATCCTTACTCATGTAATCCAAATGATATGATTCTTGCGTTGGAAAGTATGCATGACCGTTTCTTTTTTGCAGATGTGCATGTAAGAGGTCATTATCCTAGCTATGCATTAAGTGAATGGAAGAGAAAAGGATATGATATAAAAATGGAACCGGAAGATAGCAAAATCTTGGCAGAAGGAACAGTTGATTATATTGGGTTTAGTTATTACATGTCAAGAGTGGTTAAAGCAGAAACAAATACAGATACTAGTAAGCTAGTAGACGGTGGAAATCAATATTCAGTACCAAACCCATATGTTAAGGCAAGTGACTGGGGATGGCAGATCGATCCAGTTGGATTAAGGTATGCTTTAGCTACTCTCTATGAGAGATATGAATTGCCATTGTTTATCGTAGAAAACGGTTTTGGTGCTATCGATGTAAAAGAAGCAGATGGAAGTTGTAATGATGATTATCGAATTGAATATCTTGCATCTCATATTAAAGAAATGAAAAAGGCAATAGATTTAGACGGTGTAGACTTAATGGGGTATACTCCCTGGGGATGCATTGACTTGGTTTCCTTTACAACTGGTGAAATGAAAAAACGTTATGGTTTTATCTATGTAGATAAAGATAATGATGGTAATGGAACATTAAAGAGAAGCAAGAAGAAATCTTTTGACTGGTATAAAAATGTAATTGCAAGCAATGGAGGAATTTTATAGGGGATTTAGAAAGTACAGGGTCTAATTTAAAGCTGGCTTTAATATCAAGTAGTAAAAAAAGCGTTGCTGATGGCAATGCTTTTTTTACTGTTGTTAGGTAATTTATGCGCAGATGAACATCGCTCTTCTAGCAGCTAATGTAGCTGCGTATTTAAAGCCTTGTTTTTTAGGTCGAACCTTCTTAGCTAGCGTGTTAAGATCTAGATATGCGGAGAAATCAGGTTTTGCTAGATAGGATGCTTTGTTGAATGGAAAAATCAAACAATTTACCGACGAAATAAGATTCATCATCGTAAATGACACTATCAGCAATGTAATATTCACTTATATTTTCATCTAACATATCTGGATTCCCGACTAAAGCTGCTTTCATAATTTTTTCTTCATTATTCTTCAACATTTCTGTTGCAAGTCTAGTTATCGTTTCCGTATAGAAAATTTCATCATAAAAGATTGTGTCTTCAGGTAAGTCCCAGCCAAACAAAGAACCAAACTCTTCTTCTACTCCTGTATTGGTAACATTGAATTATCAGGGATGGGCAAGGTTATCTTTCATGGTTTGGCAATAATATGGTAATAATCATAGCGCAATAATCATCTTCATAGTCCTATGAGGGAGGGTCAAAGCGAGGTTATTCGCTTTGTCCTTTCTAAATAATGATAAAGTAAATACTGGAAGGGGGTGTACAAGTCGTTGAAAACTAACTGACTGGCGCCTTTTTATTTTTGCTCACCCGTCTTTTCCACTGACGGGAGTTGAACTTAGTGTAGAGTTTATCTGTTTAGTTTAGCTTAATTCCACTAATCAATGTGCTAAAAAGGATCATGGATCGTTAGGGAACAAAGCATTTGTTATGCCATTGAGATTGCGAAGATTTTCGCTTGGGGTTCCATAAAATTCCTTTTTGTTTACTGGAAATCGTTTGAAAGAATTTTTGATATCCATAAATAACCAGTTATTTTTTAACCGCTGATGGTCATTATAAATAAAGAAGAAGGGGCTACTACTGATTACGTATGATTCACATCATATAGTAAATGAGGTGTTAGTTAAAGACGTTTAACTTAACTACTGATAGCTTCATTAAAAAATCGATTCGAGCAAGGAGATGGTTCTCTTGCACGTAAAAGCAGAAAACTCATTCAATAATTGTCATTTATGCTTTGAAAGTTGATGAAACTTTTAAGATATAGGGGATGATTGCTTTGGATGGTAAACTCTAGTCAGATACCAGTTCTTACTCTAATGTAGATGAGGTGTTTATCGCAGAGAATTTATGCTGATTCGAAATGAAGCAAACCCCTTTTTCAGGCAGGGTGCAACGTTCCGTTGCATCCTGTTTTTATGTATTTTCTTATTATCCAGACGTGAGCAATTTTATTATTCCCTTATATTCGTATGTGTTTTCATTTTACGGTAACCTGTGTGTTATAAATCAAAGAACTTAATAAGGAAAAGCATGCGGTAACAAGTTGATTTATTCCATTTCAAACCTATTTAGGGGTATAAACAATTTCATATAAAACAAATAATTCATTCATTTTTACTATCTTTTAAATGACCGGAACGTACGACTTTAGTTTTTAAATATTTTTCATTAAACTCGGAAATGTCTCCCCATAACGGAACTCTGCCTGCAACATTGGCACCTGAGTTTTGGAGAGCCTCTAATTTTCTCGGATTGTTGGTGATAAGGGTCACTGGATTAGAGCGCAGTTTTTTTAACACCCGAATGGCGTCATCATAGTTACGTGCGTCATCCACAAATCCAAGCTCCAAATTCGCTTCCACCGTATCCAATCCTTTTTCTTGCAGAACATAAGCCATGGCTTTACTAAATAATCCGATGCCTCTTCCTTCGTGATTCGCTAAATAAAATAAAGCCCCGGAGCCTTGAGTTGCAATCATTTTCATAGCCTGCTTTAATTGAAAGCCACAATCACAGCGTTTGCTTCCGAATATATCGCCAGTATGACAAATACTATGCATCCGGATAAGTGCATCAGCTGAATGTTGAAAATCTCCATACAGTAACACACTGGATTGCTGCATTTCCGATAAGTTGGAAGAGGCTAAAGTTTCAATGATCTTATCTATATTATAAGGGCCGTCACCACAAAAATGACCCGCCATATTCTCACATCGTAACCAGCAATACCACTGGAATATAATTGTTTCGCCCTCTAAGTTTACGGGTAATTTGATTGGGCCGACTAAATAAATGGATGTTTCATCACTTTTAATAACGTTAATTTTATCTTCTAATATCAAAGCCACTTTTGCATTAATCATATAAACTTCCTCCCGAAAATAATTCTAATACTACGATTCATTTCATATTGTACCCAATCCACTCTTTTGTGAATCTTTGATTTTAAATAGAAAAAAAGCTCCAAATGTACTAAAACGAAAGACAATAGCAAAAGGTTAACCCCATCTTTGGTGTGAAAGCCCAAGACCATTTCTTATTTGAACAGTAACTCATATAACCTCAATAAAGCCACAGCACCGATTTTTCAAATGGAATTCGATTAAAAACACTGTATCTCTTAATTTCAGTAAAAAGGATTGAGAAGCATTATTGCATCAATGGTATTTGGATTAGAAAGAAGTTTGTCGAGCTGCCTGTTTACCCGTGAAAATTATGTCTTTCCGTAGGAAATGTCCTGCGAAGTCTTTGGGAAGTTTTGCATCTTTCTTTTTCTAAGATGGAAGGGACATGATGTTTACATTCCTGGTCATTTGTTGTATTTACGTTTATTTTACAGACTTCATCTAAGGAAAATGGTGATTTTTTAGATGATATTTACCTTGCAGAATGATTTGGATTGTTGAAAATGCGGATACATCCATTGTCTTTCACGCTCAACGATTTTCCTTGTTTTCGTAAAATTGGAAACAATTAAAAAAACTTCTTCAAATGAAAACAAAAGTGTTATACAATAAAACAAACACAAATAAAGATAAACGGGGGTAAAACAAAATGGTTAATAATTTATGGAATGATAAAGAAGCGTCAAAAGTGACATCTGGAGTAGAAGAACTGGTATATCGGTCTAATTTAATCGGTACAGATCGAGCCGTCTGCAACTGGGGAGGCGGCAATACATCCATGAAAACATTGGAAAAGGATTTTCGTGGCCGGGAAATTGAAGTCATGTGGGTTAAAGGAAGCGGTTCCGACCTTGCAACAATGAAAGCGGGCAATTTCACAGGTTTGAATCTAGCGGATATTCACCCTTTAATCGAGCGTGATGACATGCCTGATGCAGATATGGTTGAATATTTGTCACACTGCATGATCGACAGTAAGCATCCACGTATGTCGATTGAAACTTTACTTCATGCCTTCCTTCCCTTTAAACATGTTGACCACACACATCCAGATGCAATTATTAGTCTTTGCTGTGCAGACAATGGAAAAGAAGTCGCCAATGAAATTTTCGGTGATCGTTTTGTCTGGGTACCATATGAGCGCCCTGGCTTCACTTTGTCTAAAATGATCGCAAAAGGTGTGAAAAATAACCCGCAAGCCGAGCTTGTTTTAATGGAAAAACACGGATTGGTTACTTGGGGTGAAACATCGAAAGAAGCCTATGAAAAAACCATATCGATCATAACGGAAGCAGAAGAGTTTATTAAAAGCCGCCAGCATGAAGAAGATGCATTTGGTGGACAGGCATTTGACTCTTTACCTGAAGCAGAGCGCAAAAAGGTACTTGCTTCGATTATGCCGGTTATCCGCGGTGCTGTGGGCGAGGAGAAAAAAATGCTTTTAACCTTTGACGATGCAGATGATGTCCTGCAATTTTTGAACAGCAAAAATGCGGCAGCCTTATCACAAGTCGGTGCCGCTTGCCCGGATCACCTTGTACATACAAAAATGAAGCCGCTTTTCATTAACTGGGATCCTCAAAATGAACGGACTGAATCCTTGGTGGAAAAAGTTAAAACGGGTATTCAACAATATAAGGAAGAATATAAGCAATACTTCGAGCGCAATAAAAACGGAGGCGATGTGATGTTTGAGGCGGCACCACGAGTTATTTTGATTCCAGGTGTCGGAATGGTCAACACAGGCAGAAACGTAGCCATGGCTAACGTGAGCGGAGCACTTTACCATCGAGCGATTGCGGTTATGAAAGGGGCAACAGCACTTGGCGAGTTCGTATCTCTCAGTGAAAATGAGTCATATAACGTTGAATACTGGCCACTTGAGCTTTATAAATTGTCTCTTTCGCCGGCAGAAGCGGAGTTCTCACGCAAAGTAGCCTTCATTACAGGCGGTGCGGGCGGTATTGGCAGCGCAACAGCACGGCGTTTAGTTTCTGAAGGTGCCCATGTAGTTCTAGCTGATTTAAATATTGAAGGTGCTGAAAAAGTTGCGGATGAAATCAATAAAGAATACGGGGAAATACGTGCTGCAGCTTTTAAAATGGATGTTACTAGTGAAGAGCAGGTACAGGATGCCTTTGAGAAATCAGCTCTTACATTTGGGGGAATTGATATTATCGTCAACAATGCCGGCCTTGCCACATCCAGCCCGTTTGATGAAACAACCTTAAAAGAATGGAACCTAAACATGAATGTACTGGGTACAGGCTATTTCCTTGTAGCACGTGAAGCTTTTAAGCAAATGAAACAACAGGGTACAGGAGGAAATATGGTATTTGTGGGATCGAAAAACTCTGTTTACGCTGGAAAAAATGCTTCTGCTTACAGTTCAGTCAAAGCACTTGAAACACATCTAGCACGATGCATTGCAGTGGAAGGCGGGGATTTCGGAATCCGTGTTAATTCTGTTTTGCCAGACGCCGTATTACAAGGATCTTCCATTTGGGGATCGGGTTGGCGTCAAGAGCGTGCCGCTGCATACGGAATAGAACCAGACCAGCTTGAAGATCATTACAAAAAACGTACGACATTGCTAGTAAACATATTCCCGGAAGACATTGCTGAGTCCATAGCGTTTTTCGCTTCATCAAAAGCAGACAAAACAACGGGTTGCATGGTCACTGTAGACGGCGGTGTACCTGGAGCTTTTAATCGCTGAATAGGTTTTGCCTGTTTTCTTGGATTTTGTTGCTTTAAGTGGAGGGTTTGTCATAGGTGGAATCAATCTATCCAAAAATAATAGATTAAGTATGCACTTCCCATTATGGTAAGTGAAGAATATGTGAAAAGGTAGTAGGAATCATGGAGTAATCAATTCAATCCGTTAAAAGGATGGGACGATATGACAATTAAAGAACAGTACGAAACAGCGAAACAAGCGTATGCGAATTGGGGAATTGATGTTGATGCGGCACTCGAAACACTGAAAAAAGTGCCCATTTCGATTCATTGCTGGCAGGGTGATGATATTGGTGGATTTGAAGTGAACAAAAGTGAATTATCTGGCGGTATTGATATAACGGGAAATTATCCAGGAAAAGCCACTACGCCGGAAGAGCTGCGCATGGATCTTGAAAAAGCGCTATCTCTTATTCCGGGGAAACATCGGGTCAATTTGCATGCCATTTATGCGGAAACAAATGGAGAAGCAGTCGAACGCGATCAGCTTGAGCCAAAGCACTTCGAAAACTGGTTGAATTGGGCTAAAGAAAACGGTCTTGGTGTGGATTTTAACCCGACACTATTTTCCCATGAAAAAGCAGCAGACGGCTTGACACTTTCTCATCCAAATGAAGAAATTCGTGAATTCTGGATTAATCATTGCATCGCCAGCCGAAAAATCGGAGAGTACTTTGGCCGTGAACTAGGCAATCCCTGCTTAACAAATATATGGATTCCAGACGGCTACAAAGATATTCCAAGCGACCGTTTGACACCGAGAAAGAGATTAAAAGAATCCCTTGATCGAATTTTTACAGCAGAAGTGGATGAAACATGTAATTGGGATGCTGTGGAAAGTAAAGTATTCGGTATTGGCTCCGAGTCATATGTCGTAGGATCGCATGAATTCTACCTTGGCTACGCACTGAAAAATAACAAGATTTGCTTAGTGGATACAGGTCATTATCATCCGACTGAAACTGTATCGAACAAAATTTCTTCGATGCTATTATACAGTGATAAACTAGCACTTCATGTTTCGCGCCCGGTTCGATGGGACAGTGACCACGTCGTAATTTTAGACGATGAGCTTCGTGAAATTGCGCTTGAAATTGTTCGCAATGATGCATTAAACCAGGTGATCATTGGCCTTGATTTCTTTGATGCCAGCATCAACCGTGTTGCTGCCTGGACGATTGGTACGCGTAATATGATTAAGGCCCTCTTATATGCCTTACTTGTACCGAACGATCATTTGAAAGAACTGCAAGAAAAAGGCGATTTTACTGAGCGACTGGCATTAATGGAGGAATTTAAAACCTATCCATTTGGTGCAATTTGGGATTATTATTGTGAAAAAATGAATGTGCCGGTAAAGGAAAGATGGCTGACGCAAGTGAAAGAATATGAACATGATGTTTTAGCAAAGCGTTAAAATAACAGGTTGTCCTGAATCCGCAAACCGATGTGTGACTAATTCCGCTGAATTAATATGGGGTCTATCGATTCGTCCCGAGTGAATGGTCTGGAATTACCGAAATATAACGAAGAAGTGGAGAAAAAGTAAAAAAGTTTTTGTTTAAATTAGAAAATTAATATAGTTAAAAAGGAAAACTTATTAGAAAGGTAATTCCTTTATAAAATATACCTATAACGATCTATGACACAGGTCTTTCTATGGGTATATTTTTTTTGATTGCACGTTAATAAATAGACATAAAAGCTAGTCAATTTGTGTTAAATCCGGAATGAGAGTCTCGTGCAACAAATTGATTTAACCAGTTGAAAATTAGACTGAGGATTGAGGAGGAATCGTTAAAGTAACTTTTTCTAAAAGGGGAGGATTTGGATTGAAGGTATCAATCTACAGTTTAAGATAATAAAAGCACTATGAAAAAAGGATATAGAAAATGTAATGACGTAGACTGCTTTGTAATTTTCCAATACAACTAAAAATGAAACACTATGAGCAAGTGAAACTATATAAAAATATTATTTGAATTTTAAAAATGTTTGTGAAATATAAATTGACAAACCTTTCAAAAACAGTAAAAATCAATAATAAAAAGAAAAAAATGATGGGGTTCAAATATACAATAGAGATATTTTTAATACATATAGAAGAGAATGAGAAAGGCGCTCACTCTTGTAGCTAAAATACGATTTTTTCCAGTTTCCATCTCGCTTTTTGTGTAAGTTAGTGGTTGAACATAACAGAGAAGGACATGGCTGGACAATAAATTATAGGGAAACCTGAAAGTATATAAAGGTTTCCTATTTTAGTAAAGAAATTAAGGTTATACTCCCGGTAAAATCCATCATTTATGAAACCGTTTTCTTAGAAAGAAGCAGCGGTGAATATAACCGGATGAGAAAAGCACTTCTTAAGTCATTCCTTATTACAATATCCATGATACGTGCTAATGTTTAGAATTTAAGAAAGAAGGTAGCTAATCATGTTAAGGATGCCCATCTTTTTTATTTTGTTTTTATTTATACTAAGCGGCTGTGATCATTCTGCAGAATACGAGATTATTTACAATGATGAAGAAAGTATCGACGTCAATACAAAACCTGTCGAGAATAAAAAAGATTCGTATACGATAGCTGTTATACCTAAAATTGACGGAATACCTTATTTTAAAGCGGTAGAGGAGGGGGCGTTGGAGGCGGGAAAAGACTTAGGTGTTAAGGTCATATATACAGGCCCACCTACCCCCAGCTCTGAAAAGCAGGAAGAGATTATAACAAAATTAATTGAAAAAAAAGTGGACGTAATTGCGGTATCTGCAAATGATCCATATAAATTAGGCAGGGTGCTGAAAAAAGCAAAGCGTAAAGGAATCAAGGTGATCACCTGGGATTCTGATACTAATGCATCATACAGAAGCTTTTTTGTGAACATGATAGATCCTGAGATAATTGGCAGGCATGTAATGGATACCCTCGCTATTGAAATGGAAGAAAAAGGGGAGTTTGCGATTATGACGGGATCTCCTACCGCTGCCAATCTTAATACATGGATTGATTGGATTCAAATCCAACAAAAAGAATATTATCCAACTATGAAACTAGTTGAAGTGGAATATACAAACGAAGATATTCATAAAGCGTATAAGGTAACACAAAATTTATTTAAAAAATACCCGGACCTAAAAGGAATTATTGGTATTTCAACGGTTAATCCTCCTGCTGCGGCTCAGGCTGTGAAAGATGCAGGGAAAATCGGCAAGGTTGCCGTAGTCGGTACATCGACTCCTAATTTAATGAATGAGTATTTACAGGAAGGGGCTGCCCAGACCATTACGTTATGGAGTCCACAAAAATTAGGTTACTTGACTGTTAGTCTAGCAAAAAACTTATTGAATGATGAATTTCCGTATGAAGGACAGAACATTAAGAACATAGGTAGGATTAAATTCAACGGTGACATGGTCATTATGGGAGAGCCCATCGATTTTACAAAGGGAAATGTGAACCAGTATGATTTTTAAAGGAAAAAAGCCTATCCAGATAAAAAACCTGCGTTTAACGACAAAACTAGTTACAACCTATACATTATTAACGGTTCTACCTATGGCCTTCCTTGGGTTCATTGCATACTGGCAATACACAAAATCAATAGAAGAAGAAGTAGGCGAATATATTCCCCGTCTTGTCAAACAGGTTAATGGCAACATTGAAAATGACATTCAAAAACTAGAGACCTTACCTGATTTAATTTATAATTCCGGTGATGTTATGGCTATTTTAAGAGACAGCCAATCAAAAAAAAAATCGGTTTTGCTACACGATGAGTATATCATGAAGAGTTATTTGACAAGAACCTATTTAAATAACAATTCATCTCATATTTTGGGGGCGTTTCTTGTTTCCAAGAATCGTACATTTGCAAGTACAAGTCTGCATTATGACAGTTTTGGTTTTGAAGATGGTTCCTTGCCATATGCAGATGACCTAGGATTGCTAGGCGAGATGCAGTTGCTCCTTCCTAATCAGACTAATTTAACGTTTGAAGGGGATCCCTCCTATTTTATGCTGGTCAAAACAATTACTGATTTCGATAATAGAAAAAATTTAGGAACGCTCTATATAGCCATCGATGTAGCCTTTTTTGAGCAATCACTTCAGGATTTGCAAAAGGAAGAGAATGTTACGATGTGGATCATGAATAAGCAGGGGAAGATAATTTATCATAAGGATCATTCGAAAATTGGTACAGTGGAAAAAGGGATACATGATTACCCATTACTGAATGGTAGTTTTCGTACAGAAATCGATGGAAAACGGAATTTAATAAGTATAAGTGAATCAAATGAGCTGCCATGGGTACTCGTTCATAGCATGCCTATCAAAAACATGACAGAAAAAACGGATGTTATCCGAAATGTGACAATTTTCGTTTTTATCCTTTTTACACTCATTACTACATTGATCTCTATCTTTTTTGCCTGGACCGTTACACGTCCACTAAACGAATTAGGAGATATAATGAAGCGGGTGGAAAAAGGTGATTTATTAGTAGATATACCTATACATTCCGAGGATGAAGTCGGGATGCTCGCGAACAGTTTTCGATCAATGCTTGCAGAGATAAGAGAGCTGATTCATAAAAACTACCACATTGAACTGCGAAAAAAAACAGCTGAATTATACGCCCTTCAATCTCAAATAAATCCTCACTTTATGTATAATACGCTGGAAACCATAGGCATGGCTGTGGAAGAAGGAGAGAGCGATGAAGTCGTGAAGATGGTGACTCTGCTTGGTAGAATGATGCGCTTTTCAATCAGTAATAAAGAAAGCTTGGTTCTTATAAACAGTGAGGTTCAGCACATTGAAGATTATTTAAGCATCCAACAATTCCGTTTTGAAGATCGTTTGCATTTTATGATAGAAAAAGGAGCAGATGTAGTTAATTATTATATACCCAAGTTTGTTTTACAGCCAATCGTTGAAAATTCCATTAAATATGGATTGGAAAAAAGAAAGGAAATAGACATTCAAATACATATTTCTGAAGAGGAAACTCAGACAGGTGAGGAATATCTTTTGCTGATAGTCAGTGATAACGGACCAGGGATGACAGAAAGCAAATTAATTGAACTAAATGAAAAGTTACGTTTGGATCCAATGATGAAACGGGACTCTGGCTTTGGGATTATCAATGTAAATGCAAGAATTGGCATGATGTTCGGGGAACAATATAATCTTCAAATTAATAGCGAATACGGAAAGGGAACGAGTGTGATTATCCGACTTCCCAAAATAAATGCCCAACAAGTAAGCATGTATGTTCAAGGAGAGGAGAAGAACAGAGATGATACAAAGGGTCAGGACGGTCATTGTAGATGATGAACCAAGGATAAGAAGAGGCATAGAAAGACTAGTACAATCTTGTGGGGAAGAGTGGCATGTTGTAGGTGTTTACTCCGATGGTCAAGAGGCATACGATGCAATTATCAATCAAGTAGAAGAAGTTGATGTATTAATAACAGATGTACAAATGCCTGTCATGGACGGGTTAACGTTAATTCAACATTTGAAAAAAACTAAACCAAGGCTATTTCCATTCATTATAAGCGGGTATGATGATTTTCTCTATGTACAGACTGCCCTAAGGGAAGGAGCTGTCGATTATATATTGAAACCGATTGATCGAGAAAAGTTTAAACTGCAGTTGAAGACTGTGCAGGAAAAAGTAATTGAGGCACGAAAGGAAAGGGAAAAGATAGGAGAAATAGAAGAAAGAGCCTTGATATTAACCCATGAAAAGCAGCTTCAATTGCTGATGGAAATTACGTGGAAAGATGCAATGGACTTATCATTACTTGAATGGACGCGGCAATTTCCAGAAGGAACCTATTCCCTGATCCATATTGGAATCGATCATACATCTGCCAAAACCCAAAGTTTTTCACCAGAAGATTGGGGTGGATGGAATGATGTAATAAAAAAACTTATAACAGACTTACTAGATGATCATTCAACGCATTGGATGTGGAAAGATAGTCTACATGCCAGTTGGTTATTGATTAAGGATACTACCCCTACAGCTTTGGAGCAATTGTGTATAACATTAAAAACAAGTGTCCAACGGCAAACCCCTTTTACGGTTTCCATTGCCCTTGGGAATGAGTTTAATGACCTTACCCTTTTAGTAAATATTAAAGATGAATTACGATCTACCTTGCAATATCGAATGATACAAGGAGGCAATAAAATTTTCAGAACTGAAATGCTTAAACATGTATCATATAATAAAGTGATTGAAGTGCCGCCATCCATCTATAAATGGGCAGAAGAGACAGTGGAGGCGATGGAGCATGGTGAAGAAGCTGCCATTCGTTCTCTCAGGCAATTTTTTAACGAACTGAAAGATGTCACTTCCCCTTTCATAATACAAGAATCGGTTCGCTATTTGTCTATTAGAATTATTAATAAATGGATTAAAAGTGATGGTTTTAAAGACCTTCCGCTTTTACTTGAGGAAGCATTTAGCATTGCCGAGGATTCTTCTCATTTTAATCATTTAAAAAAGGAGACGGAGCGCTGGGTCATGAATATGTTAAAAAAGCAAGCAGCATTTCAAAATGACCAAACAGATCCCATACGCCAGGCAAAAGAATGGATTCTAAAACATATAGGCGATAACATCACAATAAAAAAAATCGCCAATCATGTCCATTTAAATTCAACCTATTTTTGTGAGTATTTTAAAAATCAGACAGGTGAAACCGTGCTTGACTATGTAACTAATGAACGGTTAAAAGTGGCGAAGGAATTATTAAGTCATACAGATTTAAAGATTTACGATATCGCTTCAAAAGTAGGCTATCAAGATACCAAATATTTTAGTCGGCTGTTTAAGCAATGGACAGGACAACTTCCGTCTCAATATCGAGATACTCATGAGTTTTTTGTGAAAAAGTAGAAGCTTCCATTCCGGAGCTTTTTTTTATGTCTACATTGAAAATGTCCCGAAGAAAATCCCCCCTACCCGAATTTTATCACCTACCAGCTTATGCCAATTCCCTTTATAGTGAAAGTATCAGAAAAGAAAGCGCTTCCTTTATGAGGAAAACGCTTTCTTGATAAAAGACGAAATGGAACGGGAGTGTTTATATGACCTTAATTGGACCCTCACTTATGTGTGCAGATATGGGGAATTTACAAGAATCAGTAATGAGATTAGACCGTGCAGGTGTTGATTTCTTTCATCTAGATATAATGGATGGATCGTTTGTTCCTAATTTTACAATGGGCCCGGATCTAATTAAACGCATTAGGCAATTCTCGGATAAACCATTTGATGTTCACTTAATGGTTGAAAGACCGGAAGACCATTTAGATCTTTTCATTCAGTCGGGGGCAGATATGATTTCCATTCATGCAGAGGCAACTGCCCATTTACAGAGATCACTACAAAAGCTGAAGAATGATGGGATTAAGGCAGGGGTAGCCTTAAATCCATCAACCCCCATCACAGAGCTTGAACATGTATTGGATGTAGTCGATTATGTAACGGTGATGACGGTGAATCCTGGTTTTGCCGGACAGTCCTTTGTACCGCTTATGTATAAGAAAATAAAAAAGATAAAAGAATTAATTCAATCGGAAGGCTACCAAATTGATATTCAGGTAGATGGAAACATTGGGTTCGAAACCATTCCGGGTGTATTGAAAAATGGAGCCGACATGTTGGTTTGCGGGACGTCCTGTTTATTTAAAAACGATGTATTACTGGAAGATGCCGTTGGCCAACTCCGGGCATTCTTAGAGCAAATGAAAATGAAAAACGAGGGTTGTGCATGAAAGGGGTTGTAGTGGTAGGGAGTATTAATATGGATATTGTCGCAGTCACTAATCAGTATCCAGCGCATGGGGAAACGATTTTTGGAGAAAATATGAAACTATTAAGTGGTGGAAAAGGCGCAAATCAAGCAACGACGTGCGCTAAACTTGGAAAACCAGTAAAACTGATCGGTGCGGTTGGCGACGACGCATTCGGGCATGAAATAGAACGTTCTCTTCTTCAAAATAACGTGAACATATCCTCCTTGAAACATGTTGCAGAACATCCAACTGGATGCGCAGTCATTACAGTAGATGCTACAGCAGAAAACACCATGCTTGTCATTAAAGGGGCCAATGAACATTTGACAAGAAGTGATATTGACATTTGTTTTTCTACCATCAGTGATGACTATGCTGTTTTACTTGTACAGATGGAAATTCCTAATGAGGCTGTTCTACAAGCCATGAAAAGGGCTAAAGAAAAAAATATGTTTATTATCCTGGACCCTGCTCCGGCAGAAGGGGTAACGACTGAAGCACTGACGTATGCCAATTTGATTACGCCGAATTGGCAGGAAACAAAAGTGTTGACTGGGATCGACGTCAACTCGAAGGAAAGTGCATGCAAAGCGGGTGTTTTCTTTGAGAATCATTTTGGCGTGGAGAATAGCATTATTAAGTTGGGCCATAAAGGAGCATTGGTTTATCAAAACGGTGAAACAAACTTTATCGAGCCCATTGCTGTAAAAGCTGTTGATACAGTGGGGGCAGGAGACTCGTTCGCAGGAGCCCTTGCTTGTGCCATTGCAGATGGGGAGACGATCGAATCAGCAGCCGAGTTTGCTTCAATTGTAGCGGCGATGAAGGTAACGAAAATGGGGGCCCAAGATGGTGTGCCGAGGCTAGCAGAAGTGGAACATTTTTGTGAAACCAATAACATTAATTATTATGGTAAAAAACAAAAGTTGAATCAAATTTATGACTGATTAAGGTTGGAAAGGAGAGAAACATGTCTGATTTCTTATTGCAAATGACGAATGTCAGTAAAACCTTCCCAGGTGTAAAAGCACTGGATAGCGTTCAGCTTGAAGTGAAAAAAGGAGAAGTTCATGCGTTAATAGGTGAGAATGGTGCCGGGAAATCAACGCTCATTAAAATATTAGCTGGCATTTATCGACCGGACCCAGGCGCCAAGTTTTACTTTGAAGGAAAAGAAGCCGAAATTCAAAAACCGATTGATGCTACGCTAAAAGGCATTTCAATCATTTATCAGGATTTAAGTTTATTTTCAAACCTATCTGTAGCTGAAAATATCTATATTGGCCGGGATAGTGACAAAAAACCATGGAAAAAGATTAGATGGAAGGAGATGGAGGATACAGCAAAACGGGCACTTAAAGAACTAGAATTTGAGATTGATGTTCATACACCCGTTGAAAAATTAAGCATTGCTCAACAGCAGCTGATTGAAATCGCCAGAGCCCTCGCTTTTGATTCCAAGTTGATTGTAATGGACGAACCGACTTCATCCCTATCCGCAGGGGAAGTTGAAAAGCTTTATAAAGTTATACAAAAATTAAAGGATCGCGGAATTTCCATAATCTTTGTCAGCCACAAGTTAAAAGAGTTATTTACTGTTTCCGATCGATTTACAATATTGCGAGATGGGAAATATGTAGGCACTTATGAAACTGAAGAACTTGATGAAGATAAATTAATCACACTAATGGTGGGACGTCAGATTTTATATAACAAGAATATGGTAAAAGGAAAAACAGGAAAAACTCTTTTGGAACTGAATGGTTTATCAAAAGAAGGTAACTTTAAAGATATTTCCTTTGAATTGAAAGCTGGAGAAGTCCTTGGGATTACAGGACTTGTCGGATCAGGAAGAACAGAGCTTGCACAAGCGATATTCGGGGTCAACAGGCCCTACGATGGAAGTATGAAAATAAATGGGGTTTCTACTAAAATCAACTCTTCTGAACATGCTGTAAAGCAAGGGATTGCATATATTCCAGAAAGCAGAAAAACGCAAGGACTCATCCTTCGCCAGTCCATAATCAATAATATTTCATTACCTGTTTTGAAACAATTGAGAAATAAATTCAAATTGATTAAGCGAAAGGAAGAAGTTAAGCTGGCTGATCATTATATGAAAACGCTAGATGTTAGACCCGCTTTGCCTAAAAGGGCAGCTGGTGACCTATCAGGCGGAAATCAACAGAAAGTCGTGATCGGCAAGTGGCTTTCTACTAAACCACAAATCCTAATTATTGACGAACCGACGAATGGGATTGATATTGGGGCGAAGTCAGAAATTCATAAGTTAATGAGGGAACTGGCTGCTGAAGGAAAGGGCATTATTGTGATTTCTTCAGAGCTTCCAGAAGTACTTGCTGTCAGTGATCGGATTTTGGTCATGAGACATGGAAGAATAGCCGGAGAGCTTGGTATAGAAGAAGCGACACAGGAAAATATCATGAATTATGCTCTGCTTGGTTCTCAATCTCCTTCCAAAAAAGGGCTTCCGCTAAAAGAGGAGGTACGTGCATGAACGCCATTTTGAAGTCGAAGGAAATCAGTATCGCAATGATTGTTTTGCTTCTATGTATTACATTGACATTCTTAAGCCCGTATTTTTTTACTGTAGACAATTTGCTGGATGTACTAAAAGGGAATGCTGTACTTGGAATTCTGGCGGTGGGTATGACACTTGTAATCATCACTGGCGGGATTGACGTATCGGTGGCCGCTGTTACAAGCGCTGTCTGTGTCATCGTTGGAAAAGTAATGATGCTCATGCCTGACCATCCCATCTCTATACTATTACTCTTTTTGATTGGGCCATTTCTTGGGGTTTGTTTAGGTGCACTGAATGGACTGCTTGTTGCAAAGGTTCAAATTCCAGCTATTGTCGTGACACTTGGAATGATGAGTATCATTAATGGGCTCGTGTTGTACATTACGAATGGACAGTATTTGAACAGCAGCAGTTTTCCAACCGTATTCATCAAGTTTGCCAGTTTTGAGATGTTTGGTATATCTATCATCATTCTAATTTTTATCGCCGTAGCACTGTTTACTTGGTATATTTTGAAATACACATTAATCGGTCGCGAAGTATTGGCGATTGGCGGTAATAAAGATTCAGCCATTCGGGTTGGGATAAATTTTGACAAAGTTCAAATATTTGTTTTCTCCTATATGGGGTTTCTTGCAGGGATAGCAGCCATTGCTCAAACAGCATATACAAAGGCTGTGGATCCTAATGGAATGCTTGGTCTGGAGCTGATGGTCATAGCAGCCGTTGTTTTGGGCGGTGCGAACATCATGGGGGGGCGCGGTACCATTTTGGGAACGGTTTTGGGCGTTCTTCTGCTAGGCATTGTACAAAATGGACTTATCTTGGCAAAAATTGATACCTTCTGGCAAAAAGTATTCACTGGATTGATTATATTACTGGCTGTGTCATACGACCACATTCAATATAAACGCTCAAAAGATAAGTTAGCGAAAATTGAAGTGGAAGCGTAAGAAAGAGGTGAAAAAATGAAACGGCTTTCAATATCAAAAGAAAATACTTTAGGTGTAATTACAGCAGGCTTGTTTGTGTTAATGAGTTTTTCAATACCTGGATTCTTTTCTTCAAATAATTTAACCAATATGATGTTCCAGCTCCCGGAGTTTGGTTTAATCGCATTAGCAATGATGGTGGTGATTGTAACTGGAGGGATTGACCTATCGATTACGTATACAGCTGCCTTGTCTGGCGTGACAATCGCACTTATGGCAAGCAGCGGATACCCAATGCTAGGCGCAATCTTAATCGGTGTTTTAGTCGGGCTGAGCTGCGGATTGATTAACGGCGTACTCATCTCAAAAATCGGTGTTTCGCCAATACTGGTAACACTCGGAACGATGGTGCTTTTTGAAGGTTTGATCTTAAGCATTACGAAAGGAAATTCAATTTCAGGATTCAGTGAGGGTTATAGCTTAATTGGAAACGGCTACTATATGGGGATCGTTCCTCTTTCCATCATTATTTTTGTACTATTTGCAATAATAACAGCTATATTGCTGTCAAAAACCAAATGGGGCAGAAGTGTTTATATGGTGGGTAGCAATCCAATCGCCACATTATTTTCAGGTATAAATAATAGCAAGGTATTAATGAGGGTTTACTTATATGCGGCACTTCTTGCCACAATTGCTTCCATTATTATGACATCCCGTTATAATACTGCAAAAGTGGATCTGGGATCTTCTTATTTATTACAAAGTGTAGCGGCAGCCGTACTTGGCGGAACTGAAATTCAAGGTGGTTATGGCAAAGTTATCGGCACTGTTTACGCAGTGGTCATTTTCCAAATGTTATCAAGTGGATTGAACTTAATGGGTGTACCACGATCGATCGTAACTGTAATGATGGGGGTTATTTTAATCACGGTATTGGTCATAAACTTCGTGAAAACGAAATTAGACGAAAAAAGTCAAAAGAAGTTACCTTCAAACTCTGTAGCGTAATTTACATGACCATGTAATCTCTGAAAATACTTTAGTGAAAAATCAGAAAAATTGTAAGGGGGATCATTATGAAGAAAATGACGGGGATATTGGCAACAGCTATTTTAGCTGGGGGACTGTTAGCAGGCTGTGTATCACAAGAAGGAGCATCGGGGAACAGTGAAAAAGAAACAAGTGGCGGAGGTAGTAATGAGAAGTTGAAAATTGCCGTAGTTCCAAAATTAATGGGGATACCATATTTCAATGCTTCTGAAAAAGGAGCGATTCAAGCAGGTAAAGATCTTGGTGTGGAAACCATTTACACAGGACCTACGGAACCGGATGCTGCACAGCAAGTAAAAGTCATTGAAGACTTAATTAGTCAAGATGTGGATGTAATCGCAGTAGCACCAAATGACGCTGCATCACTCTCACCAGTCCTTCAAAAGGCGAAGGATGAAGGAATAATTGTAATGGATTGGGATACACCAGCTGATCAATCCCTTGTAGAATTATCCGTCCACCAAATAGACGATGAAGCATACGGTCGCCATATCGCTAAATCACTCGTAAAACAAATGGGTGTTGAAAAAGGGCAAATCGCTATATTAACTGGAGGGCTTTCAGCTGCAAACTTAAACACCTGGATTGATGCAGCAAAAAAAGAACTGGAAGAGAATTATCCAGGTATTGAATTAGTATCGGATAAAATCGCGACAGATGAAAAACAACAGGTGGCATACCAAAAAACACTGGATTTAATAAAATCAAATCCTGAATTAAAAGGAATCATGGCTTTTTCTACTCCGGCACCTCTTGGGGCAGCCCAAGCTGTTCAGGAAAAAGGACTGCAAGATGATATAACAGTTGTTGGAACTGCTCTACCGAAAGACTCTTCACCATATTTAAATGATGGATCTCTAGATGTAGCCATTCTTTGGGAGCCAGACAAACTAGGTTATTTAACAGTTGCCCTCGCCAAACGTCTAGCTGAAGGGGAGAAACCAGAAGATGGTTTGAAAGTTGAAAATGTAGGTGAAATTGACGTGTGGGAGGATGGAAAAACAATCATCATGGGACCACCGACAGATTTTACGAAAGACAATGCAGCTGATTTTAATTTTTAAGGTTAGATAGACCGAAAAGTCCCCTCTCAACTATCTAGAGGGGCCTTTTTATTAAATATCATTGCGTGACTTGCATGTTAGGAGATGATGAAGGGATGAATGAGAGATATACAATCGGAATTGATTTTGGCACTGAATCAGGAAGAGTGCTGCTAGTAGATATAGAGAACGGAAATGAAATGGCTACACATGTTACACCTTATCGTCATGGAGTATTGTCTAATAGGCTTCCAGACGGATGTAAACTTGAAAAAGATTGGGCTCTCCAGCATCCAGGTGATTATTTGGACGTTTTATACACTTCTGTTCCTGAAGTGATTCGGTTAAGCGGAGTAGATGCGAATGATGTGATAGGCATTGGAATCGATTTTACCTCATGTACCATTTTGCCTGTTGATAAGAAAGGAAATCCCCTTTGTTTTGATGAGAAGTGGAAAAGGGACCCTCACAGTTGGGTCAAATTATGGAAGCATCATGCCGCACAAAAAGAAGCGGATGATATTACACGCATTGCACAGGCAACGAATCAACCATTCCTGCAACGATATGGCGGGAAAATTTCTTCTGAATGGATGTTCCCTAAGATTTTACAAGTGTTACGTGAATCACCTGATATCTATGAAGAAACGGATCTATTTATGGAAGCCGGAGATTGGATTACCTTCCGACTGACGAATGAGCTGGTACGCAGCAGTAATATGAGCGGTTATAAAGCATTTTGGGATAAAAAAGATGGATATCCGGACCCTGCTTTTTTAGCGGCTATTGATGAACGTCTTCTGGATATACTGGATACAAAAATGCGTGGTGAAGTATTACCCATCGCTGGACGGTCGGGTGGTTTAACAGAAAGGATGGCTAAGAAGATGGGGTTGAAATCTGGTACGGCTGTTTCTGTATCCATAATCGATGCCCATGCAGGTGTTCCAGCTGTAGGAGCTGTCCATCCAGGCCAATTTGTGATGACGATGGGAACCTCTACTTGCCACATGTTAATTTCTGAGAAAAAACAAACAGTAGAAGGTATTTGTGGAGTAGTGGAGGATGGAATAATTCCCGGATCATTCAGTTATGAAACGGGTCAGGTGGCTGTTGGCGATTCGTTTGCATGGTATATTGAGCAAACTGCTCCTGAGTATGTAAAGAAAGAAGCTGAGCAAGAAGGTGTCAATCTACATAGCTTACTGGAAAAAAAGGCTTCTTGCTTAAGGCCTGGTCAATCTGGGTTAGTGGCGTTAGATTGGTGGAATGGCAACCGAACAGTCCTTGTAGATGCGAACTTGTCAGGTGTGATAGCAGGGATTACTCTTTCCACGAAGCCGGAAGAAATATACCGTGCACTTTTAGAATCAACAGCCTTTGGAACAAGGAAAATCTTTGAAACCTTTGAGAATGATGGTATAGAGATAAACGATTTGTTTGCCTGTGGCGGATTACCTCAAAAAAATAAACTGTTAATGCAGATATATGCCGATATTTTAAATCGTGAAATTAAAATCGCGGATGGGGAACAAGTGGTTGCATTAGGAGCAGCCATATACGCTGCCACGGCTGCCGGCCGTATAAATGGTGGGTATGATTCCATAGAGGAGGCATCCTCTAAGATGGCAAAAGTAAAAGAAGATACTTTTATACCGGTTAAAGAAAATGTAAGTATTTATCAACAACTGTATGCTTATTATTTAGAACTGCATGACTTCTTTGGCCGCGATCATATTTCCATAATGCATGGTTTAAAGAAATTGAGGAGTGTGGACTAATGATACATATTGCGGTGGATATTGGTGCTTCAAGTGGCCGGCTGGTCTTAGGGAAAATGGAGAACGGGAAATTAGTAATTGAAGAAATCCATCGATTTGCGAATGGTTTCACCACCCAAAATGGAACCTGTTTTTGGGATATTGATCATTTATTGAATGAAATCTTAAAGGGGTTAGAATCAGCAAAAAAGCTTGGATACGACCACTGTACACTTGGAATTGATACGTGGGGAACGGATTACGTATTGTTGGATGATAATGGACACAGAGTGCAAGAAGTTATCTCTTATCGTGATAAGCGCACCGAAAATACAATCGAAAAGGTCACAAGAACACTACCTAAAGAAATCATTTATCAAAAAACGGGGATTCAATTCTTATCATTTAACACGTTATACCAATTGTACGAAGAAGATATAAAGAACCTGAAAGTCACTAGGAATGTCATGACTGTGCCAGATTATTTAGGTTACTGCCTAACGGGGAAAAAGGTCACAGAAGTTACAAGTGCTTCTTCGATGCAATTATTGAATGTAAACACGAAGAAGTTTGATGAAGAGTTACTAAACCTGATTGCATTGTCAAAAGATCAATTCCCGCCTTTTGTTAATCCGGGAGAACGATTAGGGAAACTGATGAAAGACCGTTTTTCTACTTTTGATCTTCCCAATACAGAAGTGATTATCGTTGCTTCACATGATACTGCTTCCGCCATAGTCGGTTCACCTGGTAATGGAGAGAAATGGGCCTATATTAGTAGCGGAACGTGGTCGTTGCTTGGGATTGAAAGCGATAAACCGATAGTGAATGAGTTAGCCCTTAAAAACAATTATACAAATGAATGGGGTGCATACGGGACCTACCGCTTTCTGAAAAATATCATTGGTATGTGGGTTATTCAAGAGGTCAGAAGACATTTAAAGGAAGACTATAACTTCGAGCAGTTTGTATATGAGGCAGAGAAAATAAAGGTGTGCACGCAGTTCATCAACTTTAATGATAAACGATTTTTAAATCCAGAAAATATGATTCAAGAAATTCAGCAGTATTGTCGGGAGACGAATCAGGAGATTCCACATACAGTGGGAGAATTAGCGAACTGTATATTTACAAATATGTCTATTATTTATGCGATGTCCATTCGGCAAATAGAAGAGATAACGGGGAAAAGAATCGAGCAACTTCATATTGTCGGAGGAGGGGCGAAAAATGAATTCGTTAATCAACTTACGGCAGACCTTAGCGGGAAAACCATATACGCTGGACCAACGGAGGCTACGGCGATTGGGAATATACTAGTACAAATGATTTCAGGCAATGAAATAAGCGATTTACAAACGGCACGTCAGTTAATAGAACGCTCGTTCCTTATAAAAAAATATGAGCCAAAAGAAAAAATTGAATCATCATCCCTGATTGAAAAATTCAAACAAGCAATTTCCATGCAAGAAGAATGTAAATAATAGGAGTGATAAAGTATGAATGAAAATCTGCATCCAGCCAAACAAATTGTTATGATCATGGAACGTGTCTATAAATATGGCATGACAACAATTTCAGGAGGAAACCTATCTATTCTAGATGAAAATGGTGACCTTTGGATTACTCCATCGGGAATTGATAAAGGAGCATTAACCATGGATGATATCATGTGCGTCAAAAAGGACGGTACATTCATAGGGAAACATAAACCATCGGTAGAGCTTCCTTTTCATCAAGGAATTTATGAAGCAAGGCCCGATATAAAAGCTGTCGTACATGCACATCCCCCGGCTTTGGTTTCCTTTAGCATGGCTCGTAAAGGACCAAACCCAAAGTTGCTTTTACATGCATATAAGAGTGTAGCAGATTCCCTTCAGGTTGCACCCTATGCGATCCCTGGAAGCGACAAATTAAAGGAAAATATTTCGGCTGAATTTGCAAAAGGAGGGGATGCGGTCATATTGGAGAATCATGGTATTGTGGTAGGGAAACCCACTATATTTGATGCCTTTATGTTGTTTGAAACACTTGAAGATACTGCTTGTATGGAAATAAATGCAAGGAATATAGGGAAACCATTTGAACTGACCGAACAAAATTTACAAGAAATAGATTTATATAAAGCGGATAAATTAACACAGATAGAAATGAAGCACCATTCTGTCGAAGAGGTTTCTTGCCGTCAAGAAATGATCAGGTTATTGGAACGGTTATATGATCGTCAGCTTTTTACAAGTATCTCAGGCAGCTTTTCAACCCGCCTTAAAGATGGCTCTATTTTAATCACGCCTGCTCAACAGGACCGTAAATATATTAAGGAAGATGAATTGGTTCTGATTCATCAGGAGTATAGTGAAGCTGGAAAGGAACCATGTGAGTTTTTTGAGCTTCATCAAAAAATATATGAGTTAAACCCGGAGCTTACATCCGTAATCATTGCGAACCCAAGATTTTTAATGGCCTATGCTGTGACAGATGTTAAATATAATACACATATAATTCCAGAGGCCTACATTGTACTTCGGGATATAGATAAAGTGCATTTTGGAATGGGAGAAGATCATAATAGAATGATTGCAGATAAACTAGCAGAGGATAATCCTGTCCTATTAATTGAAAATGGGTATGCAGTTGTCTCAGGAAAAAGTTTACTGAGTGTATTTGATAGGCTAGAAGTAGCTGAATATAGTGCAAAAGCATTGGTGTACGCTAAAAGTATTGGCGAAGTAATCGATATTAGTGATGAAGATATTGAAGAAATTATTGAAGGTTTTAAGCTAATTGCCAAATAACGATATCAATGAAAAAAGGCAGTTCCTAAGCTCTCTATTTATATAGAGGGCTTTATATATGTTACAATACAAAAACAAACAAAAGTAAACAAAGATTATATAGATAGGAGAAAGTTGGTATGCTTGTAGCTCAAAGACACCAAAAAATTGTCGAACTCGTAAATGAACGTTCGAGTATTCGTGTTACAGAATTAAGTGAAATCTTTTCAGTAACAGAGGAAACAATCCGACGTGATCTCGAAAAGCTTGAGAAAGAAACAAAACTAAAACGCAGCCACGGCGGGGCCGTAAGCCTGCAAGAAGATGATTCGGAAATCCATTTTTCCGAAAGAGTGATAACAAATGTCAACGAAAAAAAAGTGATAGCATATGAAGCGGCAAAGCGGATAGTGGAAGGTGACAGGATTATTTTAGATGCAAGTACAACTGCCTGGTATATGTCAAAAGCCTTACCAAACATACCGCTAACGGTTATTACCAATTCCACCAAAGTGGTGATGGAATTGAGTAAAAAAGAAAAAATAGAGGTTATTTCAACCGGGGGAAGATTGCTGTCAAAGTCTTTATCATTTGTTGGTCCGATAGCAGAGAAATCATTAACGATGTATCATGTCAACAAAACGTTTTTGTCTTGCAAGGGGATTCACTTAGAAGAAGGACTCAGTGATTCTAATGAAGGGCAGGCTTTATTAAAAAAGAAAATGATCGAAAGGTCGGATGCAGTGATCCTGATGGTGGATTCCTCAAAGTTTGGAAAAAAGGCGTTTTCATTAATCGTTCCGCCTAGTGAAGTGGATGAGGTCATTACGGATAGAGAAATAGATGAAGCATCAAGAAAATTGCTTGAAAAAAGACATGTAAAAGTAACGATTGTAAAATAAAATAGAATCATTAGCGACAGTTGGGAAATGTGTCCTTTAAAGCGAGCAATCTATTATAGAGGTTGGGTATCTTTACGGTGCCCAATCTATTTTTATTATTGCCTCGTTTCCAAAAAAAAGGGCTTTCAGTTTAGTAACATGCTTGCGTGAGGGAAAGGCAGGAGACGTACGGGGTTGTGAATATTACCAATAGGAAGGGAAAGGGGGTTTTGTCTTAAGTTTCGCAGAAAAAATACCATTAGGGTAAAGGGCAAACGAAAGGGCAGACGTGAAACGTTAATTTTTTTTGAAAATTTACATATAATCGAAGGGAAATAGATTTATTCGGTACTTGGTGATAGTTGAAAATGGAAAACCTTTCCGTTAACATATAATTAGAATCATATAATAGGAGGTTGCGCATTGGTTTTACACATTAAAGAAGTTACGAAAAAATTCGGGGATTTCACAGCAGTCAACAAACTTGATTTAACTATTCCCGAAAAAGAAATGTTCGGCTTTTTAGGCGGGAATGGAGCGGGGAAAACGACCACGTTCCGGATGATACTCGGCCTGCTTGACCCTACTGAAGGGGAAGTTGTCTGGGATGGGAAGAAAATCGATTATACGACCAGTTCAATGATTGGCTATCTTCCTGAGGAACGCGGACTATATCCAAAACTGAAGGTGCGCGATCAAATTGTGTATTTGGCTAGATTAAGAGGGATGAACAAACGTGATGCTTTGAGAGAATTGGAGTATTGGCTGGACCGCTTTATGGTGCCAGATTATATCGATAAGCGAGTTGAAGAGCTTTCAAAGGGAAATCAACAAAAAATCCAGCTGATCGCATCCATGATCCATAAACCTGAATTACTTATTCTTGACGAACCCTTCAGCGGACTGGATCCAGTGAATGTGGAAATCCTGAAGAAAGCGGTCATTGACTTAAGGGACAGCGGCACGACGATCGTTTTCTCGAGCCATCGCATGGAGCATGTCGAGGAGATGTGTGAGCATCTTTGCATCATGCATAAAGGTTCACCTGTTGTGGCTGGAAAGTTAAAAGAAATCAAGCGTTCATTCGGTAAAAAGAATGTCTCAATTAAAGCGGATTTTGATCTATCTTTCTTGGATCATTATGCAGGTGTAACAAAAGTCAAGAACACGATGGAAGGGAAAGTTCTTCAAGTAACTGGTGAAGATGTGGCTGAGAGCATGCTACGTGATCTTGTTCCAAGAGGTTTCGTCCGGAAATTCGAATTGGAAGAACCATCGCTAACGGATATTTTCATTGAAAAAGTAGGTGCCGTCTATGAATAAATTTTGGATTGTCCTTTCCCATACATACCTATCAAAATTAAAGACGAAATCCTTTATCATTTCTACAATCATTATGATGGCACTGATTCTCCTTCTTTCGAATCTTTCGAATCTTATTGATAAATTCGACAGTGATGAACAGGAAAAGGTTGCCGTAATCGATCAGACTGAAGGCAGTTTATTTGATTCTTATAAAAGTGCTGTAGCAGGTGTGAACGATGACCTATCGATAATATCCGCCCAGGATGAAAAGGAAGCGGAGGAAATGGTCAGCGCGGAAGAAATCGTTGGGTATTTATTAATCCAAAAGGATAAAACTCTCGGCTTCAAGGGAACGTACAAAGCGAATCAAATTTCAGATTCTGCGGTAAGTAATGATTTACTATTAGCGCTTACTCAATTGAAGGGTCAAATAACGGCGAAGGAATTGAATTTGACAGAGCAGCAAATCGCTCAATTGAATACGCCGCCAGCATTTGATACGATTGCTCTTCAGAAAAATGCAAAAACGGAAGAGGATCTCAATCAAGCACGCGGTCTCGTGTATGTGCTCCTATTCGTGATTTACTTCGGGGTGTTGATGTATGCAACGATGATTGCAATGGAAGTGGCTACTGAGAAAACATCACGAGTCATGGAAATCCTGATTTCAAGTGTCCCGCCAGTCACACAAATGTTTGCCAAAATAATGGGTGTTGCTTTACTTAGTCTTACTCAAATGATTTTATTTTTTGGGGTGGGCTATTTCTCGATTAAACAAAACCTGACAGGTATGGATGAAGGATTCTTTTCATTTTTCGGTTTCGGCAGCACAGATATCTCAACGATCATTTATGCAATCATCTTCGCTTTGCTTGGGTATTTTCTGTACGCGACTCTTGCAGCATGCCTTGGATCCGTTGTCAGCAAAATTGAAGATGTCCAGCAAATGATTTCACCGATGACCATGTTAGTTGTCATCGCCTTCATGATTGCAATGTTTGGACTGGGGAATCCGTCAGCCAGTTATATTACGATCACATCATTCATTCCATTTTTCACGCCGATGATCATGTTCTTGCGCGTAGGGATGCTTGAAGTTCCATTCTGGGAAATCGCCATCAGCATTGCTGTCTTGATCTTAACGATTGTTTTACTTGGAATAATCGGAGCAAAAATCTATCGTGGTGGAGTCTTGATGTACGGTAGCTCAAAATCATTGAAAAGCATCAAGAATGCCCTGCAATTATCCAAGAAAAATTAACATGAAACCTGGATCTTTCATCCTGTTGGAGGGGTTCAGGTTTTTTAAAGTTAATAATATAGGAACGAAAAGTAGCATAGGTATAAGGGAACATAAAATATATTCCCTTTATGCAACCACTATTAGGAGTGAATTATAATGAGCAATCTGGTAACGTTGACGATAGTTTCAGAAGTGTTTCTCTTGTTGTCCTTCATCATTATTATTTTATCAACCAAGAATCCGAAAAAGAATGTTCTCTGGGTCATCCTGTTCATCATTGGAGCTGCTCCGCTTTTATATTTAGCCATAGATCATGTGAAAAACGATTATATGGACGCAAATATCGGACTGGGTCTTGCCTTTATGTATACCTGGTTATACAGCGCAGTTGCTTTTATCATTGGCATCATTTTTTTAGTGAAAAAGAAAAGGAATAATAATATTTCAAAAGAACTGTGATAATCACATTGGAATCCTAAATTAAATGAAAATAAAACCGCTGAGGATACATGGATCCTCAGTTTTTTTGTTTCCTTTTTAAAGGTTTAAAAACATTGTTGGACTTTTCCGAGAGTCAATCAAAATCGTTCTTAACATACAGGAACCGCACTTAAATGAGGGTGTGTAAACCAGAGAAATCATTGTGACATTCCTGTAACAAACATTATCTACAATACATATGAGTGGTGAGTTTGAAAAAAATATAGATTAGGAGAGCGACATGAAAATCATAAAAATTTTGGCTTCCTTTATTTTGACAATGCTGGTACTATTCGTATCTGGATGCAATACGATGAATCCGATGGAAGAGAAAGAGCTAGAACTCGAAATAATACCTGACGACGCTTCTAGTGGTAAGATTGGATTTTGGGCTGAACAGAAAAGAGGAACGAATTTCATGAATTCGAAATCCTTACCTGAAAACTATAAAGCTGCCAATGAGGTTAATATTGAATTTATTCGTTTGGCTCCGGATAAATGGGCAAAGGACCATGATTTCTTGTTTAATGACCAGCCAGATGATCATCCTAAAAAGGATTTTTTAATGGGAAATGCAGATGAATACAAAGGTATCGATGAGGAAGATTTTGCGGAATTGAAGTCAGATCTGGATTCTGCGTATGAACGTGGATCTAAGGTTGTATTGACAGTACTAAGTCTTCCAGGAAACCGGTGGCGCCAGTTTAATAATTATGAAAACGATGATCGCATATGGAAAGATAATAAGTATCATCAACAATCCGCGATTTTCTGGAGGGATCTTGCATTGAGATTGAAGGATCATCCAGCTGTGATAGGATATAACTTGATTAATGAACCACATCCCGAAACGGCATCAGGATTCAATGATTTTTGGACAGAGGATTTTAGTAAGTGGTATAACAAAGTAGAAAATTCAGCAGCAGATTTAAATGAATTGTATAAAACCATTGTACAATCCGTTCGAACTGTGGATAAAGATACACCTATCATCTTGAATTCAGGACTTTATGCCACACCATGGGCATTTAAATATTTAAAACCAATTAAGGATGATAAAGTGCTATATGCTTTCCATATGTATGAGCCATATGAGATGACAAGTCAAAATAAAAGAAAAGGGTTTAAATACAAATACCCTGGCCCAGTGAGAGTTGGAGAAAGTCAAACTGAGAAAACATTTGATAAAAATGCGCTAAAGGAATTTTTAGAACCTATTAGGAAGTGGGCAAAAGAAAATAATGTACCAGCTAATCGGATCATTGCTGAAGAATTTGGTATTAATCGTAGCGTCGAAGGCTCCGACAGGTATTTAGCCGACCTAATATCAGTTTTCAATGAATATGGATGGCATTGGGCCTTTTATGCATTCCGTGAAGATACTTGGGATGGGATGGACTATCAACTCGGGAATCAGGCGCCTAAATGGAAATACTGGGAGGCGTTAGAGAATGGTGAAAGGCCAAGCAGAGGAGAAGTAGAAGTAAGTAATCCGATTTGGGATGTATTGAAAAAGGAACTTATGGGGAAATAAATTTGATTTGTAATAATACATTAAAAGAAAGTGAAGTCTTATAATAAGGTTTCACTTTTTTAGGATGAATAAGGAGAGTAATTTCCAATGAATATTTTGATTGCTGATGATGAAAAACGATTGACAGCCATATTGAAGACTTATTTCGAGAAGGAAGGATTTAATGTGTTTGTTGCTAATGATGGTGAAGAGGCTTTGGATCGCTTCTTTTCTAATAAAATCGATTTGGTTGTGTTGGATTGGATGATGCCGAAATTAAACGGTATGGAAGTTTGTTCGCAAATAAAGAAAATGAGCTTGGTTAAAGTAGTGATGTTGACAGCGAGGTCTTCTAATGATGATGAATTCAGTGCACTTGATATTGGAGCCGATGAGTATATCCGAAAACCATTTGACCCTCGAATCTTGATTCTTAGGGTGAAAAAGATGCTGAGTATGGAAAAAATGGTTGGAATCAGGGATTTGAAAATAGATTTACTTAGAATGAAAGTATATAGAAATGGTAATGAAGTAAGCCTTTATAAAAAAGAATTTGAGTTGTTGGCATTTTTGTATAAAAACAAAGGTCAAATATTGTCAAGAGATACCTTGTTATCGATGGTATGGGGAATGAGTTATATCGGGGAAGAAAGAACCGTCGACACGCATATTAATAGATTACGGGATAAGATTGGTGCTCACAACATTCTCACTCATAGGGGATTGGGGTATAGCTTCCATGATAAAGAACAATAAAATAAGCAATAAATTATTATCGATGGTCGGAATAATAATGGTAATCGTTTTCGGTGTTTCTTATTTATTGAACAATTATTTCTTGTCTGATTATTATTTGTATAAAATGAAGCAAAAACTCACATCAACCTATGAAGAATTAAATGATTTGAGTGTAAATAAGTTAATGGAAATAGAAAATTCCGTCGAAAATACTAACAATGTTACAATCGTTATCTTGAAAAACAATGGTAATATTGATGAACTAAATGAGCTGATGCAATTTAGCCTATACAAAGAAAAAATCCCATTGAACAAGTTTTGGATAACGGAAGATACAATTAAAAAGGTTAACGAGGGTAAACCAGTTAAACAGATATATAATCAAGGGAAAATAAAGTCAAGCTTGCTGACTTTGTTGTATGAACAGGAGGGTCATCTGGTTTTAATCGGCACAGTTGTCGTTCATAATACCGATGCCATGAACATTATCAATCAATTGAATTTTTACTCCATGGTTTTCGGAATCATCATTATCTTATTGTTAGTCGCTTATTATTCAAAAAAAATCATTACTCCATTAGAAGAGCTACAAAGTGTGGCAAAAGATATTGCCAATTTAAATTTTAAACAAGTACATATAAAGTCAGGGGATGAAATAGAGGAATTATCTCACAGTATCAATGATATGAGCACTCGCTTAAAAAATGCCCATGTTCAATTAGAAATGAAAAATCAAAATTTAAATTCATTGGTATCAAACATATCCCATGAAGTAAAAACACCGTTATCATTAATACAAGCCTATACAATCGGCATAAAGGATGGCCTAGATGATGGCACATATACGAATGTTATCTTGGAACAGGTGAGAAATACTTCTGATATGGTAGATCATTTAATTATGCTTGCTAAAGTTCAAGCCTTGGATGTTAGAAAAGAAATGTTCGATTTAAGAGAGTTTCTTCAAAAGTTAATAATAAATTATAAAGTTCTATTGAATAACAATGGCATAGAAGTACGCGAACACATAGCTTCGGCTGAGAATTGCATGGTAATAGCAGATAAAAGCCAAATGGATATTGTATTTAACAACCTTATTAGCAACGCCATTAAGTATGGGGAAGAAGATTTTTTTTCCATAACATTAGAGAATGATCTTGACGGCAGTTTGAAATTCGAAATAAAAAATAAAACAACGAAAGTTAAAGAAGAACATTTGCAAAATATATGGGAATCTTTTTATGTGATTGAAGATTCGAGAAATAAAGAAATTTCTGGAACGGGATTGGGCTTGGCAATAGTAGCTAATATATTGGATAAAAACGATTTAAAATATGAAGTTACTTTAAACGGGACGAATATTCATTTTACGATTTGGTTTGAAACACAGTAGGGCATCACCACATTGGTGATGTTTCAGTTTGTAGACAGAAGGGGTTCGGATTAAAAAATTCGGAACCCCTTTTGAAATTTCCTTTGAATTTTGGCCTGAAGTTAAGAGATTAGGGCCTATGAACCCACATTGTTATGACCATTTTTGGACCTCGCCGTGTCCAATTGGCCATATTCTTTAAATTAATCGCAGCGAAAATAAGCATCACCTGCATCGACGTTTTTTTTTAAGTCCCCTTTAAGTAGTCCAACGCATGCCAAGCTTTTCTTTTACATCTGCGAATGCACGCTCAATCGTTTCTTACGTTTCGCATACATATATGTTTTTCATTTTGATGATGACGCAGATGATCGGCTTCTTCCAGTGATCTCGCTGAATTGACTTATGTTTAGAAAAGCATCCTCGTCACCTCAAGTTTTATTCATTCTATTTTAAAACAATGAAGACTTTAGGCAAAAGGGTTTCTAAATGCTAAAACAAAGTTGAATGTAACGGAAGGTGCGAGACTCCTGCGGGAAAAGCGAGTGCCTGGAGAGAAGATCAACGTTCAAATTGTACAAACCATAAAAAAAACGTAGAGTTTGTCTACTGTCTGGGGCTTTACCACAGTGGTGATGCTTTTTTTTCATACTTTTGTGACATATGGAAGGTACTATATAAATCAGAGATGGACTTTCGATGTTCCAAATAACACATGAAAAGGGGAAAAAAAGTGAAACGAGCAAGATTAGGAAAAATTATATTTTTTACATTGATTTTGTTAGCGGCTCTGTGTTTTATGAAATTATATGATAAAAACTTGATTTCTTCAGAAAAAATGAAAGAAATTCAAAATGTTGTTGACGAAACAAGTATTGGGAAAGTACAAGTGAATTGGAAAGACGTAGCTGCCATTGCGAGTGTTGAATATGTACCTGATACAATGACAAAGCAAGAAATAGAAAAGACGGCAAATCTGTTTATTGAGAAGAAGGAAACTCAATATCGATTGAAAGAGATCGATGAAGTGATTGAAGCATTAGCTTATAGTGAAAAACAAAAAAAAGAAGTCAATGCATATTTGAAATATTTAAATTCCGAGGGTTCGAGCTCGAACTTGGAAAATAAAGACAGCTTGCAAGTGAGTTTCATTTCCAGCATAAAAGAGGGGGCCATTGATAATTATAAAGAATATGGTATTCTTCCTTCCATTACAATAGCACAAGCTATATTGGAATCCGGGTGGGGAAAATCAGAATTGTCAGTGAGGTATAACAATATATTTGGGATTAAAAGTTATAACTGGGATGGCAAGTCGGCAAATATTAGTACGAGTGAATTTCATGAAGAGAATATTCAAGCTGATTTTAGAGTGTATGATACGATTTCCGATTCACTCCAAGATCATTCAGTCTTTTTAACTGAAAATCCCCGATATGAAAAAAATGGTTTATTTTCTGCCAAAACGTATTTGGAGCAGGCGACAGCATTACAGGAAGCAGGGTATAGTACAATAGAAAATGAAGCCGGCGAGAAAATATATAGTGAGTTATTAATAGAATTGATAAGGCAGCATCAATTACAATTGATTGATAGTGAAGCATATCTTGGTCATGGTTAATGTTAAAACTCCAAAATGGATGGACGGCTACTCCCTACTGTTTTGTGTGAAAGTTTTACTATAAAGAAAGGCCAAATCCCAATGACATGAATATTGAACTAAAAATGCAGGAAATAATGAACATAAATCTTTCTCTTTGCATAGGGTAGTGGGGTATGGTATATTTAATTTTGAGGAGGGATGGGCAAATGGATGAAATGATGAATGGTCAAGATGCGGTGAATGAAGAAGAATGCTGTACGACCTCTTCCCACGGCCGAAAGAGTCATCACTCAGAAGCAGTAAAAAAGAACTTAACGACCCGGTTAAATCGAATTGAAGGTCAAATTCGCGGTATAAAGGGTCTTATTGAAAAAGATACGTACTGTGATGATGTGATCACCCAAATAGCAGCTACACAAAGCGCGATGAATAGTGTGGCCAAGATTTTATTGGAAGGCCATCTAAGGAATTGTGTGGTGGAACGCCTGAATGAAGGGGATACAGAGGTTATAGATGAAGTGCTTGTAACGATACAAAAATTAATGAAAAAATAAAGGAGCAGTGGATAAAATGGAAAATGTAACATTGAATGTTAGTGGAATGTCTTGTGGTCATTGTGTGAATGCAGTTGAAGGGAATGTAGCCAAACTTGCAGGTGTTGAAAGCGTAAAGGTGCATTTGGATGCAGGAAAAGTAGATGTAGCGTTTGACAAGGAAAAAGTATCACTTGAGAAAATAAAAGAAACAATCGATGATCAAGGCTACGATGTCGAGTAAGTTATGAGAGTGCTGTTAAGCACTTCTTTTTTACAAAGAAATATACCCCATAGCGGTATAGGGAGGCGGGATGAAGTGAGCAGCCAAATAAAAGAAACAAGTTTACAGATTTCTGGAATGACTTGCGCTGCCTGTGCAAACCGAATTGAAAAAGGGTTAAACAAAATGGAAGGCGTTGAGGAAGCCACCGTTAATTTGGCACTTGAGAAATCGGTTATTAAATATGATTCGGAAAAAGTAAGCAATCAGGACTTTGAAAAGAAAATTCAAGATCTTGGCTATGCTGTAGTAAAAGAGAAAAAGGAATTTACGATTACTGGCATGACCTGTGCTGCCTGTGCTAACCGAATAGAAAAAGGGTTAAATAAGATGGATGGGGTGAGCATGGCTAATGTCAATCTAGCGCTTGAAAATGCGACCGTCGAATATGATCCTTCCCAAGCTTCCCCAATTGATATCATTCAACGGGTTGAGAAGCTGGGGTATGGGGCGATCATCAAGGAAGATAAAGCGGAATCCGTGAATTTCCGTCAAAAAGAAATACAAAAACAAAAGAATACATTCATCTTTTCGGTCATTTTATCTTTTCCATTGTTATGGGCGATGGTAAGCCATTTTAGTTTTACTTCGTTTATCTATATGCCTGATTTCCTCATGAATCCTTGGGTGCAGATGGCATTCGCAACCCCCGTTCAATTTTTGATTGGAAAGCAGTTCTATGTTGGAGCTTATAAAGCCTTGAGAAATAAAAGTGCCAATATGGATGTATTAGTCGCGATGGGAACATCCGCTGCCTATTTTTACAGTGTCTATCAGGCGATCATTTCGATGGGGTCGCATCACAATACGGCACAACTTTATTTCGAAACCAGTTCAATTCTTATCACCCTCATTCTTTTGGGGAAGCTGTTTGAAGCAAAGGCAAAAGGACGTTCTTCCGAGGCCATCAAAAAATTGATGGGGCTTCAGGCCAAAACGGCATTGGTTTTAAGAAATGGGGAGGAACGGGAAATACCACTTGAAGAAGTCATCGTAGGGGATACGATTTTGGTGAAGCCGGGTGAGAAGATCCCTGTCGATGGCAAGGTAATCGAGGGGAACTCTGCCGTCGATGAATCCATGTTAACGGGTGAGAGCATTCCGGTCGATAAAACAAACGGGGATACTGTTATCGGTTCAACATTGAATAAGAATGGGTTTATCAAAATGAAAGCGACGAATATAGGAAGGGATACAGCTCTTTCCCAAATCATCAAAGTCGTCGAAGATGCTCAAGGTTCGAAAGCGCCGATTCAACGGCTTGCTGACCAAATTTCCGGTGTTTTCGTTCCCATTGTTGTCGGAATTGCTCTTTTAACTTTTCTGGTTTGGATGATTTGGGTTAACCCTGGAGAATTCACACCTGCTTTTGAAGCGATGATTGCAGTGCTAGTCATAGCCTGCCCATGTGCTTTAGGCCTGGCCACTCCCACCTCTATCATGGCAGGGTCTGGAAGGGCTGCCGAATTCGGCATCTTATTTAAAGGCGGGGAACATCTGGAAACCACCCACCATATCGATACGGTCATCTTGGATAAAACGGGAACGGTAACGAATGGTACCCCTGTGTTGACAGATGTCCTCATTGAGAATGGTATGGAGGAAGAACAGTTTTTATCATTAATCGGTGCAGCTGAAAAACAATCTGAACACCCTCTTGCTCAATCAATCGTTCAAGGAATCCAAGCAAGACAGATTTCACTTGCAGCGGTTGAGGAATTTGAAGCGATGCCTGGGTACGGGATTAGAGCTGTGGCGGATCAAAAAGTGATATTCATCGGAACCCGTAAATTGATGAAGCAAAATAACGTGGATATCACTAAGGCGCTAACAGCGATGGAAGAATTTGAAGAGCAAGGGAAGACTGCAATGCTCGCTAGCATTGAAGGGGAATATGCCGGACTCATTGCTGTTGCGGATACGATAAAAGAAAGCTCGCTTGAGGCGATTAAAAGGTTAAAAGCAATGGATATCCAGGTCATCATGATAACCGGGGATAATCAAAGAACTGCAAATGCCATCGGACATCAAGTTGGCATTGACCATGTAATCGCAGAAGTCCTACCTGAAGGGAAAGCGGAAGAAGTGAAAAAACTGCAGGCCGCAGGTAAAACAGTGGCAATGGTCGGCGATGGGATAAATGATGCGCCCGCGCTGGCACTAGCCGATATAGGAATGGCAATAGGAACCGGGACGGACATAGCCATGGAAGCTGCCGATATCACTTTGATCCGGGGTGATTTGAACAGTATTGCAGATGCCATCCTCATGAGCAGGAAGACGATGAAAAACATCAAACAAAACCTATTCTGGGCTTTTGCCTATAATGTAATCGGAATACCAATTGCGGCCATCGGACTTCTTGCCCCGTGGTTAGCGGGTGCTGCCATGGCCTTCAGTTCAGTGTCAGTTGTATTGAATGCACTTCGCCTTCAACGGATAAAACTTTAAAGGTCATGTAACATATATAGAAGGCAGTTGTATTTACTGAATATACCATTCTACGGGCGTATGAATTATAATCATCCTAATAAAGCCGATGATTCCTTTGCAAGAGGACCATCGGCTTTCATCTGGAATGAGCGGAAATGTTACTGCAACTCTTATAGATTGTCAAACAGCTTATTTTAAACAGTAAAAAACATAATCTGTAGGTGTGCCATTTTCGCCTTGTTGATGGAGCATCGCTGATACATTACCGCGATGATAGGTCCCATGATTCACTACATGATGGATGAGATCGGCAAGTACAAACTCACAAGCCCCCATTTTCGGATGTTCGGTTACAATGGTCCGTTCAAGATCAGGTTGCAAAGTAAGGAAATTGTCGTAATCCTTTGCAAGTTCATCATATGAGGATTCCAGTTCATTTAATGTGATTCCTTCCACTTCTTTCCGCTTCTGTTCAACTTTCTTAAAAGTTTCTTGAACTGTGCTTCCTTTCATTATCTCCAACCAGGTAATATCTGTTGCGTAAAGGTGAACAAGGACTTCCTTGACTGATGGAAAGACACTTTTTATCGTGTCTCCATAGACTCCTTCCGGTAATTGTTTTAGTTTTTGGAACACTTGCTGATTAGCCCAAACATGGTAATCATACATTTTCTTGGCACGGTTATTTTCCATTTTTTCACTCCTTCAATTGTTACATATCCTTTTCGACATCATTTAAAGAATTCCTTTATCAAAGGCTGCTTCCTAATCTGATAATTTGTCCATGCAAATGCTTCGTTTTCTACATACCATGATAATAGATGCTATCCTACTATTGTTATTACGTTTGATTGCCATCAAAGAGTCCAGGAGTGTGAAAATTCACTTTATTTTCAAATGTTGTTAATATGATAGTAACTCTTATCGAGAGGTGGAAAAAAATGAGAGCAGATGCTGTTTTTGAAGGTGGGGGGGTCAGGGGAATTGCTTTTATTGGGGCAATTCAAGCAATGGAAGAGGAAAATGTCGAATGGGAAAGACTTGCTGGGACATCAGCAGGAGCAATAATAGCTGCTCTTTTGGCTAGTGGCTATAAAAGCCATGAAATTAGAAAACAGTTTAGTGAAATCAATTACTCAAAGATACGAGGCAGGACAATTCTGAATCGAATTCCCATTTTGGGCTTCTTTTTGGAACTCATGGTTCATCTTGGGATTTACAAAAACGATTATTTGGAGACATGGGTGGATTCACTTCTTTCGGAAAAAGGGATAAAGACATTCGCGGATCTTCCAGATGGAAAGTTGAAGATCATTGCTTCTGATGTTTCGAATGGAACGATGCTTATTTTGCCAGATGATTTGGACCGCTATGGTATGTCTCCAGCTGATTTAAAAGTTTCAACTGCTGTTATGATGAGTGCCTCCTTACCATTTTTCTTCCGTCCGGTTATTTGGAAATCAAAAGACCGGAAAAAATCCTACATTTTAGATGGTGGTTTACTTAGTAACTTCCCGATATGGATATTTGATACCGACAATCCTCGTTTTCCAACATTCGGATTCCATTTTGTGAAAGATGAAGTTAACATAGGCGGGGTTATCCCAACGCCCATCCACCTTTTCAAAAATATATTTAAAACGATGCTCCAAGCCCATGATTTACGACATATGAACGAAGAAACGATTGAACGCACGATTCAAATTCCTATAGGCGGCATCAATGCAACGGATTTTGAACTGAATGAGGAAGAAATCAACTTTCTCTATAAATCAGGCTATACTTCTGCAAAAGAATTTTTGTCGAATTGGGATTTTGAACAATATAAGGCCAAACGCTTGCAAAGAGTCAAAAAAGAGTAGGAGAAACATTCCTCTATCATTCGGTCCAAAAGGGGGAAAGAGGGGACAAGGAGCTGCTACAACGGCTCTTTTTCTTATTGAATGAACGAACCAATCGTTTAATTCACAAGCAATAAGTGGAATTACAATCATAAAAAATTAATATAATATATTATTTTATAATTATCTAAATGAATAAACGGAAAACAAAGAATAAAAGAAGAAAACAAAGTTGGAATAAAGATTATGAAATTCAATGAATAGATCCTCAAGGAGAAGTAGTTGGCGTATCTCAATGCACTGTCAGGAGCGGAGAATGAGACAAAAAATATAGATGTAGTGAGAAAGGATGGGATCTTCGTTAAACATCCCGGCTTTCATTAAGGTTTAGTAAGTCCAATAGAAAAGTGGATACAGTTGCGCCAAGCGAACAATTAATATCCCACTTATCTGGTAGATTTCAGATGCCTTAACAGGTACGTATATGGTCAGCCCACATGTATCAGGACCGCTTGCTTTTCTTATAGAAAAATAATAAAAGCTTAACCGTCGTTTAACGTTGCCCGAGATTTTTGAGAGATAGAATGGAATCTCAGCCATCCCGGCAGCAAAGCTAGAGATAGAAATGAAATGGGTTGTGGGATAAAGTCTGTTAAGATTTTACTACTTAAAAAAACGTCTATCAGTTTTCCCCACTTGGTATATAACATTTACTAGGAATATAATCCTGAAAATAAGAATAAAGATTGACATTCACACATCCTCATAATACGATACTTTACAGAATAATAGGAATTATCTTTTTATTTTTTTGTTAGAAAACCAAAACTCAGTTTTATATTATAAAACAAAAGCCTCCTTGTATATACATATTCTCCAAGAGTGAACTGGGCTTTTTCTTATTTTGGAAGCGCTGCCAATTTAGGCGTTTTATATAACAAGGGGGGATAAGGTATGGAAGCAAGAATGGAAACAAAGCAAGAAAAGCCATTAAATTTTGGCCGGAAATTTCGCTGGACAGTCGTCATCTGGTTATTGATTGGGGGAATAATCAACTATCTAGATCGTGCCAATCTCTCCATTGCAGCTCCCGAAATGATGAAGGAACTCGGGCTAAGCGTGACCGAAATCGGGTTATTGGGAACCTTTTTTTCTTGGAGTTATGCATTAATGCAGCTTCCTTCAGGCTGGCTGATCGATAGGTTCGGGACCAAAAAGGTGTATACAATCGCGCTTATTTGGTGGAGTGGTGCGACCATTTTAACGGGAGCCGTTCATAAAATGGGTTCATTTATTGCTGCAAGGATTTTACTTGGAGTGGGTGAAGCACCGTGTTTTCCTACAATGGCTAAGATTACATCGTATTGGTTCCCAAAAAAGGAACGCGGCCTGGCAACTGGAATTTGGGATTCTTCCTCCAAATGGGGACCTGCCATTGCACCGCCACTTCTCGTTTTCATTATGGTGACTTTTGGGTGGAGAGCGTTGTTTTATATTACGGGTGTAATCGGCATCATTTTCGCGATCGGTTTTGTTATTTTTTATAAAAATCCTGAAAAAAGCCAAAAACTTTCCAAGGAGGAATTTGAATACATTAAGTCGGAAGGGGGTGGAGTGGAGCAAGGCATTCAATCATCAAAAATAAAATGGGGTTCGTTATTTAAATATCGAAGCGTATGGGGGATGATTCTAGGCTTCTTCTGTACCATCTGGATTTGGAATATTTTCCTTGTATTCCTTCCCCTTTATTTGTTTGATGTCCATCATGTCTCACTTAAAGAAATGGGTATATATGCTGGTATTCCTTGGCTTGGCGGAATCTTTGGCAATATTTTCGGAGGATATCTTACTAAAAAATTGGTCGACAAGGGAATTACTACACCTATTAAAGCAAAGCGTGCCTTAATTAGTATATGTGCCATCTTGGCAGCTATTGTTGTGTGTGCAGTTCCACTTGTTAAAGGGCTCGCTATTACCTTACTTTTACTGACCCTTGCTCTTTGTTTTATTTCTGCCATTACAGGCAGCGCATGGGCACTCGCCGGCGACATTGCTCCTCCTTCTATGGTTGCTTCCGTAGGAGCAATTCAGAATTTTGGCGGTTATTTTGGTGGTGCCTTTTCCCCTGTTGTGGCAGGCATGATAGTGGATACAACTGGTTCTTACTCTCTCGCCTTTATATCTGGCGGTTTAATCGCCGGATGCGCAGCAATCTGCTATTGGTTTATTGTAAAACATCCTATTCAAGAATAGTATTATCGAGGAGGAAATAAATTGAAGCCAAAAGTGTATATAGCAAGACCAGTACCGGCCGAGGTAGAGGCATTTATTTCGAAGTATTGCCAGTATGAAAAATGGAACGGCCCTGAACCCATTACCAGAAGCCAACTGTTAAAGCAAATTTCTGATGCGGAGGGACTGCTCATCACAGGAGAAAAAATAGATGATGAATTTCTGGACCATGCACCACGTCTAAAGGCTGTCAGCAATATCTCGGTAGGCTACAACAACTTTGATCTGGAGGCAATGAAAAAGAGAAGCATAATTGGTACAAATACACCTGGTGTTCTCGATGAAACCGTGGCTGATTTAGCTTTAGCCTTAATGCTCTCAGCAGCCCGTCGTATTCCGGAAATGGACAAGCTTGTAAAGGATGGCAAGTGGGGAAATAAAAGCGATGAACCCCTCTTTGGCGTTGATGTTCATGGAAAAACATTGGGCATCATCGGTATGGGGAGGATTGGGGAATCTATTGCAAGACGAGCCAAATTCGGTTTTAACATGGAAGTTTTGTATCATAATCGGCGAAGGAAATCCGAAGTGGAGGAAACGCTCAGTACAACCTATTCTTCTTTAGATCACCTTTTACGGGAATCAGATTTCGTTCTATTAATGGTCCCTTATACTCCGGAGACGAGGCATCTTATGGGACGGGAGCAGTTCGTACTGATGAAAAAATCAGCGATCTTTATCAATACATCCCGGGGTCAGACGGTGGACGAAAAGGCCCTCATAGAAGCACTGCGAAATAAGGAAATTCTTGCAGCCGGTTTGGATGTATTTGAAAAGGAACCCATTTCGCATGACAATCCGCTTTTAGCCATGCCTAACGTGGTAACCCTGCCCCATATAGGTTCAGCTACTCATCAAACACGATTTGATATGGCCATGCTTGCGGCGAAGAACCTCGTTGCTGTTGTTACAGGAAGGGAGATAAGCAATGTTGTCCCTGAATTGAAAGGATTTCAGTCACTAAAATAGTAATGAATCATTAACACAGCGGTAATATTAGGTTGACCCATTTAAAAGAATCTTTGATAAAAAAGGCATCCATTCATTTTGGATGCTTTTTAATTAGGAAGAGTGATGATGTTAACAATTACTCTAATGATTTAGCGGATATTACATAAAAATTAGACCACGAGTCCATGAAAAATATAAGAAGTAAGAGAACCATGAAGTATTAGTTCATACCTGTTTTTAGACATATTCTAAATCATTTGGTTCTTTTTCATTTGTAAGTAAATTCAACAGTTCATCTAGTTCCTGGCTTTTATGTAATGTTTTTGGGGCAGTAAATCCATAAATCAATCCGGTGGTTATTAGTTCTTTCCTCAATATCTCAATTTTTTCAAATAATGCTTCCATACTCTCCAATGTAGAATCCTCAAGTGCTTTCTTTTTTTGTTATGAAACTATTATTACATAAATTAGGATGTTTTTAAACCGAAAGTGAGTATTCACTCATAAAATTATTGCTGAAGTATTTTTAGTCCAATTTTAGAAAACCATGATCTAAACCTTCCTTTGAATTCAGGTTTCCTTCCTGTAGTGGGATCCAACCAAGAGATGGCGATCTTTCTTTTATTCCATTATTTCGCTGGCTTCTTTAGGCTCTTATAGTTTTAAAGGTTTATTGTAAAAATAGCCTATTGAAGTTATTTGTAACGATTAAATAAATGATTCGTTAAGAGAACTAGGCTGAAAGACTGTCGTTATATGTAAAAGTTTGTAGGGCTATGTAAATGTATGAGTGAATCAAAACTCTTTTTGTATTCAATGGGTATCATAAGACCTGCCTAAAAATTCCTAATTTATTGATTTATTGATTTACACATCTTCATACACCTTTAAAAGGGCCATACTATACTTGAACCAGATTCAAATAATAGGAGGGAAAGATCAATGAATAATGAAAGAGCAATGGATGATTTAATTAAGAATTGGAGCGAATTAGGTAAGAATATGGACCGCCGAAATTTTATCCAGGGAGCGAGTAAGCTTGCCGGACTTTCATTAGGTCTTGCTCTTGCCCAATCAATGGGCGGGATTGAAGTGAATGCTGCCCCGAAATTCAGTGATTATCCATTTACTCTCGGTGTAGCTTCAGGAGATCCGCTCTCGGACAGTGTCGTTTTATGGACAAGGTTGGCACCGGATCCGTTGAATGGAGGAGGAATGCCAAAAGAAGCCATTTCCGTTAAATGGGAAGTGGCAAAGGATGAGAATTTCCGAAAGATTGTCCAGCAAGGCAAGGATATAGCCAGGCCGGAACTTGGCCACTCCGTACATGTGGAAGTAAGCGGATTAAAACCTGATAAAGTCTATTTTTACCGTTTTAAAAGCGGCGGGGAAGTAAGTCAGACTGGGAAAACGAAAACACTTCCGCCAATAGGTTCAAGTGTTTCGAGCTTGTCATTCGCGTTTGTTTCATGCCAGCAATTTGAGCATGGTTATTATACGGCCTATAAACATTTGGCAAAGGAAGATCTGGATATTGTCTTCCACCTTGGCGATTATATATATGAATATGGACCAAATGAATATGTTTCTTCTACAGGTAATGTCCGTGTACATAGTGGACCAGAGATCATTACACTTGAAGATTATCGGAATAGATACGCTCAATATCGCTCTGATACCCATTTAAAAGCGGCACACGCAGCTTTCCCATGGGTCGTGACTTGGGATGATCATGAAGTTGAAAACAATTATGCAAATGTCATCCCTGAAAAAGGACAATCGGTAGAAGCTTTCATCAAGAGAAGGGCCGCCGCTTATCAGGCTTACTATGAGCATATGCCCCTTCGCAAATCATCTTTGCCTAAGGGAGCGGATATGAGGTTATACCGAAATTTCACATATGGTGACCTGGCCTCTTTCTTTGTATTGGATTCGCGTCAATACCGGGATGATCAGGCAAACGGTGATGGAAGTTCACCGCAAACGCCTGAGTCACTTGATCCGAAACGGACATTACTAGGTCCAGAGCAGGAACAGTGGCTAACTGACAATCTATCAAAATCAAAAACGAAGTGGAATGTTCTGCCTCAGCAGATTTTCTTTGCACAACGGAATTATGGAACACCAACCGCCCCAAAATTCAGCATGGATTCCTGGGATGGTTACCCGGCTGCACGCAATCGCTTAATTGATGTAATCAAAAGCAACAACCTGGAAAATCTGGTCGTATTGACCGGTGATGTACATGCAAGCTGGGCCGCCAATTTAAAGGCGGATTTCGATGATCCAAATTCAAAGATTTTCGGAGTAGAGTTTGTCGGCACTTCGATCACATCTGGCGGAAATGGTGCGGATAAGCGTGCGGACACGGATAAAATACTAAGTCAGAATCCGCATATAAAGTTCTTTAATGATTACAGGGGATATGTCCGGTGCAAAGTAACACCAGAACAATGGAAGGCGGATTACCGTGTAGTCCCATTCGTGACAGAACCAGGTGCGGATATATCGACAAGAGCATCCTTTGTTTTTGATAAGGATCAAACAGGGCTGCGAAAGGTTGCATCAGCAGCGGTTATGGAGGGTGCACAAAAAACGAACGAAGTCGAGGAGGATCGGACACGTGCCCATAATCGCGCACATGAAAAACAAAGAATGAAAAGTCAGGGGAAAGTGACTAATTGATAGGGAATCCTTATGATGCTTGACAGGAATGTAGCGAAGAAAAATGAGAAGAACAGAGGAGTGAGTAGGAATGCTTTCAAATATAGGAATACCCGGTTTGGTGATTGTCCTTGTGATTGCACTGATTATTTTTGGACCGTCCAAACTGCCGGAAATAGGCCGTGCATTTGGCCGGACATTATCCGAATTCAAAAGTGCAACCAAAGGATTGGTGAATGATACAGAAAAAGAAGAAGAAAATGAGAATAAAGCTACATTAAGAGCTGTTAAAAAAGAGGGATGAAGTAAATGAGATAGAGCGGGCGGAAAGACTCGCCTGCTTCTTTTCATGAGAAGGGTTAGAGAGGAAGCGCTATTTGCAATATGGCAAATAATATGTCTAAAAAGGGGGAGTGAAAGTGGAGAGTAAGGATTTACACGTTATTGAGCATATGGAGGAACTCCGAAGCAGAATCATTAAAACACTGATAGGCTTTGTGGCCTTTTTCATAATGAGCTTCATATATGTACAGGATATTTATAATTTACTTATTAAAGATTTGGAAGGAAAGCTTGCCGTGCTCGGGCCGAGTGAGATCCTATGGGTATATATGATTATTGCTGGGGTTTGCGCAATAGCTGTAACGATTCCGCTTGCAGCCTATCAGTTATGGCGCTTTGTGGCTCCAGCTTTGAAACCGGAAGAGAGAAGGGTTACATTTCGCTTCATACCCGGACTGTTCATTCTATTCATCACAGGTATCTCATTTGGATATTTTGTGTTGTTTCCAATAGTTCTGGGTTTCCTAACTTCCCTATCGGCCGGGCAGTTCGAGATGATGTTCACTGCGGAAAAGTATTTTCGTTTCATGATTAATTTGATCTTACCTTTCGGGATTTTATTCGAGATGCCGCTTGTGGTCATGTTCCTGACCAGATTAGGCATCATCAATCCAGCGGTGTTGAAAAAGTCTCGCAAGATTTCTTATTTCGTCCTGGTCATCATCTCAATCCTGATTACACCTCCAGATATAATTTCGGACATTTTGGTTATCGTCCCTTTACTTGTGCTTTATGAAGTGAGTGTACAGCTGTCCAATATGGTTTATCGTAAAAGGCTTATGAAAGATGAGTCAGCATTATCCGTGACATGAAAAGGATAATCACAGCCTATTGAAAGTAACATTTCTTGGGAAATAATAAATGGAACAATAAAAAGTTGAGGGGAGCCCCCTCAGCTTTTTATTGTGGGATAATACTTTTTGGGAATGATTAGGGGGGATGCTTTTGCATTTGCCTTCTAACCAATGTGATTATGTAAGGGGACGAAGTCCTTCTATTTGTCCAATCTGTGGAATTTAAATTATTTAAATCAAAGTTTTTGTCAACTAATCACAAGTTACATAAGTTGAATATAAACTCTGCAATGTCTAAATGATTAGGTAGTAGACCATGAACATCTTCTAGTTTTAAGGGGGGGTTTATTTTTTTTATTTAGAAGGAAAGAGGATTCTGGTTAGCGAATAATTGTAATCACTTGAATTGAAAAATGCATTCTTTGTAATAACATTCCAAAATATCGAAAGGTGAAAGGTTCGAATCTTATTATCGTTCAAGTATAAATATATATTTAGGGGGGAGAGCATTATCAAAATATCGAACAGGATGGTGAGAATGTATGAAGGATTTATTGAAAATTATCGCAGGAAACATTTCCATGACCTTTGCCTATGCTTATTTAATCGTTCCCAATGAAATCATCAATGGCGGGGTAACTAGCTCGGCATTATTATTGAATGCATTATTTGGCTATAACATTGCCATGCTCGCCAATTTGGTTACAGGATTACTGTTAATCATTTGTTTAGTGTTTCTAGGGAAAGAGTACTTTTTTAAGTCGATCGTAAGTTCCATTAGCTATATGGTTTTTTTTAATTTTTTTTATTCATTGAACATTCATTTTGATATGAATATCGTTTTAGTGATTTTCATTTCGTCGATTTTTATAGCGATAGGATATTATTTATGTATAACTGCAAATGCCTCCACTGTTGGCTTTGACGTGATTGCCTTAATTTTACATCACAAAAATGAAAAAATAGATATTGCTGCGACAATAAGGATTATTAATCTTATCGTACTGATATTGGGCCTTCTGGTTTATGGTTATGCATCGATTGTTAAGGGAATTGCTTTTACATTGCTTTTTTCATATCTTTTAAAGAAAATGCTGGATAGAAAGCAGAAGGCAGTAACGTCAGCTACGGAAAGTGTGTTGGATGAAACTCCAAAGGTAAATGAAGTAAAATAACTAAAATTGGAGACTTAATGGACATCGTTTTTTATTTGAAAATGTTCATTTTGTTATCTAAATATTCTGATTTTTAAATTGACTTTAAAAAAATCAGAGTGTATTATACACATAGAAAGTGGTACTAACATCATGACGTTGTGATGTTAGATGCGCTTCGTCTTTCAAAATAGCCTTAAGGAAGGAGGACTAGTGATATAGAATCTTAAGTTCATAGCGTCATACCCTGTGTTGTTTTTAAAATGCCATGTTTCCAGTTCCCACTATCTTTGTGAAAGTGTAAAGGACAGGCAGCTGAAAAGCCTGCTTTACATTCAAGTAGCGATTATCTTAGTTGATTCCCCAAATTATTGAAAGTTGGTGGAGGGTATGAAACATCAACAGGAAGAACTGAAACCAGGTCTGAAAAAAAGACATTTAACGATGATATCTTTGAGTGGTGTCATAGGCGCTGGTTTATTCGTAGGAAGCGGTATCATTATTGGTCAAACGGGCCCCGGGGCGATATTATCATATGTTTTGGCAGGCTTGATCGTTGTGTTAGTCATGAGGATGCTTGGGGAAATGGCCACAGTGAATCCTAATACTGGATCTTTTGCGGTTTATGCAAGAGAAGGGATAGGTGAATGGGCCGGTTTTACAACAGGTTGGTTATATTGGTTCTTTTGGGTTATCGTAATCGCTTTGGAAGCAACGGCTGGAGCAGCAATCATTCACAGCTGGCTTCCTTCCGTTCCCGTCTGGGTCATAAGTCTATCATTGATCATCCTATTGAAAATGACGAATATTTTTTCCGTGAAATCGTTTGGTGAGTTCGAATACTGGTTTTCAATCATTAAAATAATCAGTATCATACTATTCCTGTGCCTGGGGGTGGCCGTGATATTAGGGTTTATCCCAACGATAAAACCACCTGGCACTTCCAATCTTTTAAACTTTGGCGGGTTTATTCCAAATGGTCTAAGTTCTGTGCTTGTTGGTGTTGCAATCGTTTTTCATGCATTTGTTGGAGTGGAGATACCAGCGATTGCTGCGGGTGAAACCAGTGATCCGGTCAAATCAGTTAGAAGTGCATTGAATAGTGTGGTTTGGCGAATCCTGATTTTCTATATCGGGTCCATCGCCATACTGGTGACGCTATTACCTTGGAATTCGGCTTCTTTGCTGAAAAGTCCATTTGTCGCCGTACTTGAAATGCTGGGAATCCCTTCTGCTGCCCTGATCATGAATATAGTGATTCTCATTGCATTGCTATCCTGTTTGAATTCGGGATTATATACGAGTTCACGCATGTTATTTTCACTTGCACAAAAGGGTGACGCCCCAAAGCTATTTTCTAAAGTGAGCAAGAACGGTGTCCCTATATTTGCTGTAGTCGGCTCTACTATATTCGCCTTTATCAGCACCATTTTCAGTTATGTTTCACCTGATAAAATCTTTTTCTTTTTAGTGAATTCCTCGGGCGGAGTCGGAATTCTTGTTTATCTGGCCATTGCGGTTTCCCATCTCCGATTAAGGAAGAGAATGGAGAAGGAGAATCCTGGAATATTCAAGATCAAGATGTGGTTATTCCCGTATTTGACTTATGCAACCATCATTTCCATGATTTCCGTGTTAATATTAATGGCTTTTATCGATTCGCAGCGTCCGCAGTTCATATTTACCATGCTATTTAGCTTGATCGTTATTTGTTCATTCTTTTTCATTCGGCGAAAAAAAGCGAAGTATTTGGAGAATGAATTAAATATTGCTTCTGGTTCCCCTAATTCTGAAAAGTTTTAGCTTTGGCTCTACACCATTGGTGTAATTTAAGGTTACTTCTATGGAATTCCTCAGACAAAATTCTTCAATTCACTAATCAGCTAGAATATGATTCCAATAGAAAAAGAGAATTGTGCCAATAAGTGCTTGGTGCCATATGTCTTCTAGATCATGAAGGAGGTTGTTATGTTGAATGTTTACCGTGTAATAACCAGTGGAGTTTTCCTTGGAGCCATATTGCTGTCAGGCTGCGGCAATTCAGCTGAACCGGACGAGGCTCAACAAGAAAAAAGTCCAGTCATGAATGAAAATCCGGAATCAAATACGGGTGAAACCCAAAATGCGGAGGTCATTAAAAAAGGTGTCGGAGATGTGATTCATTCCATAAAAGAATTGGAATCAGAATTAAGTGCGGAAGCGGATCCAGAGAGAATTCAAGAAATGGGAAAAGATATGAGTTCTATTTGGGATTCGATAGAAAAGCAAGTGGAAGATGAATACCCGGATTGGTATGAAAGGATTGAGAAAAACCTTTACCCATTAATTGGGGAGTCAGGGAATCCGGAAAAGGACCTTGAAAAGATTAAACGACTCTCTGAAGCTACAAAGGAAGATTTACAGTTATTTTTGGAAGAAGTTAATTGAATTCTCTTTATACCCTGGTTTAGCAAGTTTGGTGATTTTGGAGGAGGTAAGATGAGGAGGGGAGCATAGATTGGAAAGGGCAAAAGAATGCAAAGAGGTTCAAGCAGTGATATTCGATTGGGCAGGAACGACGGTGGATTATGGTTGTTTTGCACCTGTCCAAGCATTTGTCGAGATATTCAGGATAAGGGGGATTGATATTACCATTAAGGAAGCAAGGGAACCTATGGGTTTATTGAAAATGGATCATATTATGGAACTCCTGAAAATGAAACGAATCTCTAATTTGTGGAGTGCTAAATTCGGGAAAGAACCGGACGAAAGAGATCTAAATTCATTATATAAAGACTTTGAGGCTTTGCTTTTTAAGGTTCTAAAGGATAACGCCAAGCCAATACCCGGGGTAATTGAATTAGTCAGCCGTTTAAGGCAGCAAGGAATAAAAATCGGTTCGACAACGGGGTATACTCGTGAAATGATTGATATTGTTAAAGAAGAGGCGGAAAAATGGGGCTATCAACCCGATTCCATCGTTGCGTCCACCGAAGTGCCTTCAGGTAGGCCTGCTCCTTGGATGTGCTTTAAGACGGCGATGAATCTCCAAGTGTATCCACTCAGCAAAATCGTTAAAGTGGGTGATACGATCAGTGATATCAAAGAAGGAATTTCTGCGGGAATGTGGACTGTTGCCGTATTGAAAGGCGGCAGTGAAATCGGACTTTCAGAAGCAGAAATCAGTAAAATGGACCCTTATGATCTGCAAAAACGGATGAAAACTGCAGAAAACCGTTTTTTGAATGCAGGTGCCGATTTCGTAATTGATGAAATAGGTGATTTATTGGAGATCATCGATAGAATCAACTACAGATTGACTGAAAAAAAGGATATATTTATTGGTTAAAAAAGAGTCAAATACATGTGTTAGTGCCTATGCTGGACAGAGATTTTAACTTAATTCGAAATATTCAAATTATTTATTGACTGTTACGAATAATGGTAGTATTATACATCTTATAACTGGTACGGACGTCGCAACGTCATTATCAGAAATAAATTTTAATTAAGGAGAATGTGCTATGGTCGAAACAAAAATGTTAAGAGGTACGAAAGTAAAAATGACACCAAGTGAAGCCATCGTTGAGACATTAGTGGCCGAGGGAGTTAAACATATCTCGGGAATTTTGGGATCTGCTTTCATGGATATGCTTGATTTATTGCCAACTGCAGGCATTCGTTTCATTGGTGTCCGCCATGAACAAAGTGCAGCACATATGGAAGATGCTTATTGTCGTGTCTCTGGTGTTGCTGGAGTTGTCATCGGGCAAAACGGACCTGGAATGACGAATATGGTCACCTCTGTCGCAGCGGCCAATCAAGCTCATACTCCATTGGTAGTCATATCACCTTCAGCTGGTACACCAACAGTTGGATGGGATGGTTTTCAGGAATGCGATCAGGTTTCCATCTTCAAGGCAATCACGAAAGAAACAGTTAGAGTGACACACCCAGGCCGGGTCGCTGATTGCCTAAGGACAGCATTTCGGATTGCCTATGCCGAGAGGGGACCGGTTTTATTCGATATCCCTCGTGATTACTTCTATGGTGAAGTGGAAGATCAAATCCTTCAACCACATCAATATCGCGTGGATGAAAGGGGCTGCGGGTCTTCTGAATCCTTGGATAGAGCGGCAGAAATTTTAGCCGAGGCGAAGTATCCGGTGATCATTTCCGGTAGGGGAACGGTTGATTCAGATGGCATTGAGGAAATTAAGAATATGGCGGAATATTTAACGGCTCCGGTAGCTGTCTCATATATGCATAATGATGCTTTTCCTGCTGATCATCCATTGTCAGTAGGCCCAATCGGTTACATGGGTTCAAAGGCTGCGATGAATACACTTAAGAAAGCGGACGTCATATTGGCGGTAGGCACAAGATTATCGGTATTTGGAACGTTACCATGCTATGACATTGATTATTTCCCGAAAGATGCGCAAATCATCCAAATTGATATTAACCCAAGGCAAATAGCGAGGACGCACCCTGTGGAAGTGGGAATCATCGGAGATGCCCGCGAAGCGAGTCGTGAAATCTTGAAACGGTTGAAAGCTGATAAACCAAACCTAAAACAAGAAAAAGAGCGGATAGTAGAAGTTACGAATGAAAAACAAAAATGGGAAGAAGAATTGGTGAATCTTGCGATGATCGATGGAACCCCGATCAATCCGCGTCGGGCCCTATTGGAATTGACAAAAGTGTTGCCTGAAAATGCCATCGTTACTACAGATATCGGTAATGTATCTTCAACTGCAAACGCTTACTTGAAATTCAATCAGGGACGCAGGCATATCGCTGCGCTTACATTCGGAAATACTGGATTTGCTTACCCATCCGCACTAGGTGCCAAATTAGCTGAGCCGAATACGCCTGTTATAGCCATTGTTGGAGATGGCGCGTGGGGCATGAGCTTACATGAAGTGAGCACGGCCGTTGAAGAAAACATACCTGTCATAGCTTGTGTCTTCAATAATAATGCTTGGTGCGCTGAGAAAAAGAATCAGGTCGATTTTTATAATAACCGTTTTGTAGGGGCCGATATCCAAAATCCTGATTTTGCAGAAGTTGCCCGATCAATGGGTGCTGTAGGCATTAGGGTGGAAAAAGCAGACGAGTTAGGCGCTGTCATTGAAAAAGCAATAAAATCAAACAAACCTACTGTCATTGATATACAAGTGGATGGAACACAATTGGCTCCACCATTTAGAAAAGATGCATTAAAAATGCCTACTAGAGTATTAGAAAAATATTCTCATTTAGATCATAAAAACTGGGATAAATAAAAAAAGGTGATAGGACAGCTGCGATGCCCTGATGAACGATTGGGGTCATCGCACCACCACCAATTCGCATAAAAGGATCTGTAACAGCATGGGAACTTAACTTAGTTGCATTCGATGAAAAATAAGGGGGTTTCAAAAGTGAAGATGGAAACTGAAACGAAAGACCTTGTTCAAATGGATAAAGACCATTTATGGCATGCGATGCATCGCTATAATGAGAAGGATGCTCCCATGATGGCTACAGAAGGATCCGGCTCATGGTTCACTGATACTAAAGGGGATAAATATTTAGATGGTGTCTCCGGATTATGGTGCTTGAACCTTGGTCACGGACGAAAAGAGATTGCCCAGGCAGCCTATGAACAAATGATTAACTTATCTTACTTCCCTTTAACATTAAGTCATAGGCCGGCAATCGAATTATCTGCAAAAATAAGTGAACATTTAAAGGGCCATTATACAACTTTTTTTACGAACAGCGGCTCCGAGGCGAATGAGACAGCTTTTAAAATAGCCAGGCAATATCATTCCCAAAATGGAAATCAGGGTAAATACAAGTTCATCTCAAGGTATAGAGCTTATCATGGCAATACTTTTGGCGCGCTCAGCGCAACTGCACAGGCTAATCGGAGAGTGAAATATGATCCGGCGGTTCCAGGTTTCCTGCATGTTCCACCCCCGTACAGTTATCGAAGCCCGTTTGGGGAAAACGTTGAAAACTCCGATTTGCTTGCAGCTGAATATATCGATCAGGTCATTAACTTTGAAGGAGCTGAAACGGTAGCGGGCGTTATCCTTGAACCATTCATCTCTGGTGGCGGGGTCCTTATTCCTTCAAAAGAATACTTAACTAGGATTTCGGAAATCTGTAAGAAGCATGATGTTCTATTAATTGTGGATGAAGTGGTTTCAGGTTTTGGAAGAACCGGAAAAATGTTTGGGTTCATGCACTCAGATGGGGTTCAACCGGATATTGTTACGATGGCAAAGGGTTTGACCAGCGGTTATCTTCCACTTGGGGCAACGGCAGTGAATTCCAGGATTTATGAGAAGTTCAAAGACAACGGAAATTTAAATCATTTCAGGCATGTGTCAACATATGGAGGCCACCCTGCATCTTGCGCAGTTGCGCTAAAGAACATTGAAATCTTGGAAAATGAAAACATCGTTCAACGAGTATCTGAACTTAGTGAATCGACACTAAGCGCGCTCTTTGAATTGACAGCCCTGGATAAAGTAGGGGAAGTTCGGGGAGTTGGGTTTTTATATGGCATTGAATTAGTGGAAGATAAAAAGACAAAAACGCCTGTTTCCGAAGAGTTCATGGGTAAAATAATCGGGGCTTGCAAGGCAAAGGGTCTTATCATCGGACGTAATGGTGATACGGTTCCTGGATATGGTAATGTACTCATCATTGCACCGCCTTTATCTTCGACCGTTGAAGATTTACGCTTTGTCATAGAAACGGTTAAATCCGTTTTATGTGAATTATGCTAACCAAAAGATGATTAGCTTTAGGGTGCTATCTATATAGAAGAAAAAAATGAAGATGGGCATGATATGTCTAGCCGATTTGACATCCATGTCCATTTTTTCATATTAAGTCTAACAGTGTGGGAAAACTGGGGAATCCAAAACAGGAGGAAATATGCAATCACAACAAAGGTTATTGGTGGTTCTGGCACATCCCGATGATGAGTCATTCCTGTGTGGGGGAACCATTGCTAAAATGTCTGAGCGAGGTGTTCAGATAACTTTACTATGTGCGACAAAAGGCGAAATGGGCAGACGAATGGGAAATCCCATTGTAACAACAAGGGAGGCATTGCCAAAACTAAGGGTGGAGGAGTTAAAAAGAGCTTGTGAAGAATTGGGGATTAGTGATTTGCGATTTTTAAACGTAAGGGATAAAACGGTTGAATTTGAAAGCTTCGATTTATTAACCGAGAGAATCGTAAAGGTGATTCGTGAAGTTCAGCCGGATGCACTAATTACATTCCATGAGAAATACGGCGGGCATCCAGACCATTGTGCGATTGGCCGTGCTGCCGCATTTGCTTTCTTAAACTCCGGTGATCCCGATTTTTATCCAGATCCATTATTTCCAGCTATTAAGGTTCATAGTTTGTACTTTGTCCTTTGGCATGCTTTTTATGATGAATGGTTAAAGGAAAACGGGCCGGGTAGTGTCACAGAAGTCAATATAGCAGGGACTTTAAAGAAAAAGATCCGTGCCTTAAGGTCACATCGTTCCCAGACTTTAGCGGTTCCTGAATTATGGACGAATCAAAATCCAAGCTTGCCTTTTTTAAAGGAATCCGAGTATTTTATCAAAGGGAATTCACTTCCTAATCTAGAAGAAACCGATTTTTTTTAAACGATTGAAAGGATGGGATGATATTTAGTTTATCTGGAAAGGGGGAAGGAATGTATGGAATTAGAAAAATATGAGCCATTGGAAGAAACACCTCAGGTGCAGCAAAACCCACTTCAAAATAAGGTGCTTTTGTGGCTGAGCGGTATCGCTTTCACTTTTTTCATTGCCATCTTAGGCTTGGGGCTGTCGAAGATTTCAGGATTCGATCGAATCGGTCCACTTGCATGCTCGATCATCATTGCCGTGATATATCGTCAAATTGCGGGATATCCAGAAAAGTTCCGGACGGGAATCGAATTTTCCGCAAAAAAACTTTTGCGTTTTGCCATTATTTTATACGGGTTGAAATTAAATATCGATGTGATTTTCAATCAGGGACTGCCATTATTGGTACGTGACATAGGGACAGTAACATTCGCCATAGTCGTGATGGTCCTGATTGCAAAGTGGATTAAGGCAGATGCTTCCATTTCCCTTCTTCTTGCTGTTGGAACCGGGATATGCGGTGCAGCAGCCATCGCGGCAATATCTCCAATCGTGAAAGCGAAGGAAGAGGATACAGCCATAGGCGTCGGGATAATCGCTTTAATGGGAACTCTTTTCTCCATTGTTTATACACTTTTACGTCCGATCCTTCCGCTATCTGCTTTGGATTATGGAATCTGGTCTGGGATCAGTCTTCATGAAATCGCCCACGTTGCTTTGGCAGGAGCACCGGCTGGTGAAGATGCGCTAGCGATTGCACTCCTCGCCAAATTGGGACGTGTCTTTTTACTAATTCCTTTATGTTTCATTTTTATGTATTGGATGAAAAAGCGAACATCCGGGAAAATGGGCCATGATGCCAAAATTGATTTTCCATGGTTCCTCGTTGGTTTTATAATCATGAGCCTAATAGGAAGTTATGTGTTTGGAAGTTATATTACGGTTTCACCTCTCGTAATGGATGGCATTTCCAAAGCGACCACATTTATATTGACTATGGCCATGATCGGTCTTGGACTGAATGTTAGCCTGCAAGCACTGCGAACAAAAGCCATGCGTCCCCTTTTAGCCATGACCATTACCTCTTTGCTGCTTTCCATAATTTCGTACTTTATCATTTAATATATAAGCTTCATATATGCCTGAAATGTGATGAAGGTTGCATATAGGATAAGCCCTGAATACATAGAGCTATTCAGGTTTTTTTTATTCACTCGAGGAAAAACGGTATTTGAACGCTGGAAACTCAACAAAATCCTAATTTAAGGGAAAAATTGAACGCTGGCATGTTTGAATATTATAACTATTTGGTTTACAATATAAGAACTGATACGAACATTACGATGTCTTTTTCTGTTTGGAGGAAATTTTATGGAGCTAGACTTTAAAAATCCAATCCCTTTACATGCTCAATTGAAAACCATATTGGAAAATCAGATTTTGGAAGGTTATTATAAAGACAAAATCCCGAGTGAAAGGGAACTGATGGATATGTATTCTGTCAGCAGGAGCACTGTACGGGAAGCCGTTTCCATCCTGGTTCGTGAGGGAATATTGGAAAAGAGACATGGGAAGGGAACGTTCGTCTCCCTTAAACCTGTGCAAGAATGGCTTAAGATGATAAGTTTTACGGAAACCACTAAAAGCATGGGGATTAAACTACTAGATCATGGCCGTGTAATGACACCTGAAAATATAGCTGATGCAAATGGGTTTGAGGATGAATCTTACCATATTAAAAGGCTGCGGTTACAGGGGGATGTCCCAATAGCCATTGAATTGCATTATTATTCTTTGGACCTAGGAAAAAAATTGACGAAATTCGATTTAAGTACAACCGTATTGTATGATGCACTCGAAGGTGAATTAAACATTGACTTTTGTGAAGCGGAACAAATCATAACCTGCGGCTTTCCAACAAAAGAAGATGCAGAACATTTGGGTATAGCCGAAACGATGTGCTTACTGATTACAGAACGAATGATTTTTGATTCTGATGGTAACTTAGTAGAATATTATAAAGGGTTATTCCGATCGGATATGTATTCATTCGCAATGAAAATGTCCCGGAAGAATTGAATTCCACATAAAGTGACCTAAGCCTTTCTAAGAAGAAGAGAGGCTTAGGTCATTTAGAAATCTACCGGGATCCAATAATACGATTTTTATTGGAGAGTATGCCGATGTTAATAACATAGGCATGTTTTAAAATAACCTATTGTTATATTCAAATTATTTACTTACCTCAAGAGCTAAAGTGTCAAGGCTTGCCCAACGTTTTCAGCCGTTCGGTTTTGAGGGCTTGCCATCCTCCAATTTAGCCGAAATAAGCCCAAGGGCAACTCCCAGCAACGCACCTGCTCCCACTTCCACAGGCTGATGTCCGAGCAGTTCATTCAGTTCCTTCTCACGCTCAACATACTCAAAGCTCGGAAACTCTCCGGAAAATTTGGCCATATTATCTTCAAGATCATTCACGAGCTTAGCGATTTCGCCTGTATGGCGGCGAATCCCCTGAGCATCATACATCACAATCACGCCAAACACTGTCGCAAGCGATGTTTCCGTATGCAGCCATCCTTTATTCGCTGCCACATACGCTGCCAGGGCGGCCACTCCCGCAGAGTGCGAACTGGGCATGCCACCCGTTGTGAAAGCCTGCTTCGAGTCCCACTTTCCCGTTAGCTTATAATGCGTTAAAATTTTCAGCCCTTGCGCAATGCCAATCGCCGACAGCGCCGTTAAAATTCCCCGATTCATCTTTTCCATGAGCAACTCCTCCACTCCAGACCAGTCCAACCCAATCCGGGAATTTATCTTCCCTCTTTTGATACCCCAAAAATATTTTTTATATGCAGCAGTTCCATGATGAATGAATCATGATATCACTTTTTGCTGTGTCCGAGTTCAGCTGAAGCATCATATCCGAAGTGGGTTCAGGCTAATTTTCTTCGGAAAAGGTCACTATTTCATAATAATATTTATAGGATGGGAAGCTTAAGGAAAATATATAACGGAAGATAATTAACATGGCTTTAAGGTGGCAATGGAATGAACAAGATCAAGGATATGAATCCGAAAGAGTTAAAAAAGATCATGACGGTAACCGAGAGAATGTCTTTCACAAAAAACTTCAGGTCCGCTACTGCAGAAGAATGGTTCGTATTCATACCAGGCTTCAATGATCCTGGTACAGGGGGAGCTGCTGGAAAGGCTATCGTTCACTACAACCTATATGGAAACAAAGATATGTTCATTAACACAACGGTCATACTGGATGACCCTGTTCTATTTGAGGAAGAAAATTTTCAGCTGGTTTACTCTATTTGTGATGAACTTATAAATCGTCTAGTGGGATACGCTGATACTTTACTGTCCGTACACGCAGGTTCCAATTCTTATAATGCCGAGTACAAACGATAATGTCCGTAAGATAACAAGGAGGAAAAACGGTGAAACATAATCTTGTTCAGTCAATAGTCGAACAATCAGTCATGCTTACAAGTGAAGCAGATTGGGATAAGCTCATTCAACAAGTTAAAAATGCAAAATTTGTTTTGCTGGGTGAGGCATCACATGGGACATCCGAATTTTACACGGCACGAGTTGAAATAACAAAAAAGCTGATTCAAGAAAAAAGGTTCACCTTTGTAGCTGTTGAAGGCGATTGGCCCGCATGCCAGGCAATAAATAGGTATGTTAAAGGCTATGACCTAGTGACTCAATCCGCAAAGGATGTGCTAAAAAGTTTTGACCGCTGGCCGACTTGGATGTGGGCAAACGAGGAAATGATCGACCTGATTGAATGGATGAAAGAATACAATGAGTCTGGACAAAATCAAACGAAAGTTGGATTTTATGGGATAGATGTCTACAGTCTTTGGGAATCCATGGATGAAGTTATCCGTTACTTAAAACAAATTGATTCAACTGACCTTGAAGCTGCCAGACAGGCGTTCACTTGTTTTGAGCCATTCAATCGGAATAACGAGGAGTACGCAGTTTCTGCAGGTATTTTTTCGGAAGACTGTATAGAGGAAGTAGCCAAATTACTGACGACTATTCAACGAAAAAAAGAAAAATACCCCCATCACGAAGAATTGAATTTGAATCTTCAAGTGAATGCATTGGTAGCATACAATGCCGAAAATTATTACAGGACCATGGTCGTCCATGATGATAAATCATGGAATATTCGAGATATGCATATGGTTGATGCACTTAATGAAATTATGGATTTTTACGGCTCTGAAGGCAAGGCGATTGTATGGGAACATAATACCCATGTTGGTGACGCCAGCGCTACTGATATGAAGGATTCCGGGATGATTAATGTCGGCCAGGTCATTCGAGAGCAAAACCCGACTGAAGATGTATTTATCACAGGTTTCGGAACCTACAGAGGAACTGTTATAGCAGCAGAGGAGTGGGGCGTGGATTTCGAAATTAAAACAGTACCCCCGGCAATGAAGGGAAGTTGGGAGGAGGCGATGCACCTTTCGGGAGCTTATGATAAGTTGCTAATTTTCACTGATGAAAATCGTCAGCTATTCCAAGGGAGGATTGGACATCGGGCGATTGGGGTTGTATACAGACCGGAATATGAACAATATGGTAACTATGTACCTTCTGTAATGTCAGATAGATATGATGCTTTTATTTATATTGATGAAACCCAGGCCCTTCACCCGCTCGTTCAAGAAAAAGCACCCGTTCTGTAATAAAAAGACGAAGCCGTTTATGTTATAAACAGCTTCGTCTTTTTGTTCGTGAATATCTCTCATAAAATGCAAAATATACTGACCAAAGACTGTGATGGTCGCGTGAGTTTTGGGATTAAATGTAAATCCGAAACTTGTAAACCAAACTTTCTTTTATTTAGAAGAGTCGGAAAGGTGTCCCTTATACGGAGTATAATTCACAATACGAGGTTAATAGATGAATCATTCTGTTCTTCGCCCTTTTAAATCAAAGGTTATTTTTTGTTTTACCCACATTTAACACTTATTCGTTAACCAGTTCCTTTATCATTAATAGATGTGGACCGCCATCTTCCATAAAGACATCGGATGAAGTCCGATAGCCGAGTTTTTTATAAAAGCCCTCTGCCTGTGTTTGCCCATGTAATTTAACCTGAGTAATACCTTGTTCCTTTGCAATTTCTTCCAATGTTTTAAGTATTATTTTACCGAGACCAAATTTACGGTAAGGCTCCAAGATGCAAATTCTCTCCAATTTACCTAACCCATCAACAACTCTCAATCTTCCAGTTCCGACTGGCTTTTCATTATAATAGACTAATATGTGTTCAGATAAAGCATTAAGTGTATCAAATTCATCAAATTCAAATTCTAATAGGAAACCTTGTTCCTCGACAAATACTTCTTTTCTGATATGAAAGGCTATTTTTAAATCATTTTCAGTAGTTATTCTTTTTGAATCCAATGTTCTTCATCCCTTTTCTAGATTTATATAAAAAGACAAGTCATAATAAATGTATATCCTATTTTAGTATAAATGAAATTATTTTTGTTGTAAATACAACAAAAAAGTCAGGGGCTTTTTGAATGAAGGAAATACTCCGTGAAATTGGAATGATAGCAAGGGCATTGGACTCTATAAGTAATATCGAATTTAAAGAATTTGACCTTACAAAAGGGCAGTATTTGTATCTTGTTCGAATATGTGAAAACCCAGGTATCATTCAGGAAAAGTTAGCAGAAATGATAAAGGTTGACCGAACTACAGCAGCTCGTGCCATTAAAAAACTTGAAATACAAGGGTTAATCGAGAAGAAAAATGATAAGGAAAACAAAAAGATTAAAAAGCTATATGCAACCGATAAAGGTGAAAAGGTATATCCTTTTTTGAAAAAAGAAGGGGAGTATACTGACAAGGTTGCGTTATCTGGATTTTCTTTGGACGAAACGGAAACGATGCTACATCTTCTTCAAAGAGTCAGAAAAAATATTGAGGTAGATTGGGAATTTGTGAAAAAGGGAAATAAAAGGGGGTATTGATACATTATAAGAAAGAGGCTCGATTCCGTTTCGGAATCGAGCCTCTTTCTAATTATCCAGCTACATTTTCAGTGAACTGACTATTGTATAGCTCTGCGTAGAAACCATTCTCCCTTAAAAGGTCTGAATGCGTTCCTTTCTCTATCACTTTTCCTTGTTCCATAACAAGAATCAAATCTGCATCCTTAATCGTTGAGAGACGATGGGCAATGACAAAGCTGGTTCGTCCTTCCATCAGTCGGTTCATGGCCTTTTGGATAAAGACTTCTGTCCGAGTGTCCACACTAGACGTCGCTTCATCCAATATCATGATTGGCGGATCTGCTAGAACAGCCCGGGCGATTGTCAAAAGCTGCTTTTGGCCTTGTGAGATGTTCGAAGCTTCTTCGTTTAAGATTGTCTCATAACCATCTGGCAGTGTCCGAATGAAATGGTCGGCATGTGCCGTCCGAGCAGCTGCAAAAATTTCTTCATCAGTTGCCCCATTTTTACCATAAGCGATATTTTCTTTAATTGTACCATTAAAGAGCCAGGTATCTTGAAGTACCATACCAAAATTCTTTCGAAGATCATTACGTGACATATTCCGTGTATCAAGACCATCAATCGTAATCTTTCCGCCATTGAGTTCATAAAATCTCATCAAGAGATTTATCATGGTCGTTTTTCCAGCACCAGTCGGTCCAACTATTGCGACCGTCTGTCCAGGCAAGACATCGATGTTCATATCTTCAATTAACATTTCTTCCCCATATCCAAAGTCCACATGTTCAAAAGAGACAGCACCATTTGCCCTTTTTATATTAACTGTGGTTTGTTCTTTCATTTCCTCTTCTTCATCAAGTAGTTCAAAAACACGCTCAGCGGCTGCAACCGTCGACTGAATAATGTTAGCGATGTTAGCCGTTTGTGTGATTGGCTGGGTGAACTGCTTTGAATATGTGATGAATGCTTGAATGTCACCAATTGAAATCGAACGTTGCGTTACCAATATTCCGCCGACAACGCTGATGAGGACATAGCTCAAATTTCCGATAAAGAACATTACGGGCATGATGATACCCGATATAAACTGGGCTTTGCTTCCCGCTTTATACAATTCTTCATTAACTTCAGTAAACTGGGCACTCGCCTTTTTTTCATATCCGAATGCTTTAACGACTTGATGGCCGGTATATATTTCTTCAATGTGACCATTTAATTGTCCGAGTTTACGCTGTTGATCGGCAAAATGTTTTTGGGATCTTTTTAAAATAGGGCGGATTGCAAATATTGACAAAGGTAAGCTGATTATCGAGATTAATGTCAATAATGGGCTTATCGAAAGCATCATGATGATAATCCCCACAATCGTTACGATTGATGTGATGAATTGCGTTAAGCTTTGCTGTAAGGTGCTCCCGATTGTATCAATATCATTTGTCATTCGGCTAAGTGTTTCACCGTTTGGACGTCCTTCAAAATATTTGAGTGGAAGTTTCTCGAGCTTTTTGTTCACATCTTCTCGAAGGTCATATACCGTGTCTTGTGCAACACTTGACATAATGTATTGTTGTACATAGCTGAAAAGGCTGCTTAAAGCATAAAGTCCGGCAAGGAGTAGAAGAATCTGGCCAATTTTATCAAAGTTAATAGCTGCTCCTGGTATTCCCTGGAATTTCCCGTAAGCTCCTTCGAATAATTCTGTAATTGCATTTCCCATGATCTTCGGTCCTACAATCATAAAAATCGTACTCATGATTGCAGCTAAGAACACGGAAATCAATCTGTTGCGCCTCGGTTTTAAATAGGTCAATAGACGTTTTAATGTTCCTTTAAAATCTTTTGCTTTTTGACCCATCATCATCATATTACCGCCACCAGGGCCATGCCCGACCTGACCGCCGCCTTGAGGTTTTTTTTGATTACTCATGCGATTTCCTCCTCTGTGAGCTGTGATAAGGCAATTTCACGGTAAATGTCGTTTGTGCTAAGCAACTCTTGGTGTGTTCCAATGCCTACAATGTGGCCTTCGTCTAAGACAATGATTCGGTCAGCGTCAACGACGGTACTGACACGCTGTGCAACGAGTATTACCGTCGAATTTTTCGTTTCATCTTTCAGGGCTGCGCGAAGGTTGGCATCCGTCTTGTAGTCCAGTGCAGAAAAACTATCATCGAATATATAAATATCCGGTTTTCGAATAAGTGCCCTTGCAATCGAAAGCCGTTGTTTTTGCCCTCCTGATAGGTTTGAACCGCCTTGATCGACTTCTGCCTCATAGCCGCCTTTCATATTGCTGATAAAATCCTCCGCTTGTGCGATCCGAGCCGCATGATCAACTTCATCTTGTGTGGCTGTTTGTTTTCCAAAGCGAATGTTTTCAGAGATAGTACCTGTAAAGAGGGAGACCTTTTGTGGTACAAAGCCAATTTTTGAACGGATTTCATCTTGTGATGACTTACGAATATCAACACCATTGACGCGAATCGTTCCGCTTGAAATATCATAGAAGCGAGGGATCAAATTGACAAGAGTCGTTTTCCCGGAACCTGTTCCACCGATTATTGCGGTGATTTCACCAGGATTTGCAGAAAAACTAATATCCGATAATGCAGGTTCTTCTGCTCCTGGGTAACTGAACGTAACATGTTCAAATTCAAGGGTACCGTGTACACGATCTGCCTTTTCTGTCCCCTCATCCAGGAATGAAGGTTTCATGTCAAGGACTTCGTTTATCCTTGTTGCCGACACGGCAGCTCGTGGAACCATAACGAACATCATGGAAGCCATAACGAGAGCGAACATAATTTGCATAACATATTGGATAAATGCCATTAAGTCCCCGATCTGCATACCGCCGTTATCAATACGGACTCCACCAAACCAAATGATACCAACAACCGTCAAGTTCATGACAAGCATCATTACAGGCATCATGAAGGCCATGATTTTATTGACTTTGATTGAGACATCCGTTAATTCTTTATTCGCTTTCTTTAGACGTTCTTTCTCTTGTGTTTCACGATTGAAGGCACGAATGACGCGAATACCAGTTAAATTTTCTCGTAATACAAGGTTCAACCGGTCTAATCGTTTTTGCACCGTTTGAAAGAGCGGCACACCTTTATATAGAATAAGCAAGATTGACCCAATCAAAAAAGGCATTGTGACAACAATGACAAGTGATAATTTTGCATCCATGGATACAGCCATGATTACTCCGCCGATTAACATGATAGGTGCACTGATAACCATACGAAGCATCATGATAACCACTTGCTGGACTTGTGTTATATCATTGGTCGTACGTGTAATCAATGACGCCGTACCGACTTCATCAAATTCTTGTAACGAAAATTTTTCAACGTGATTAAAGACCTTCAGGCGGAGGTCGCGTCCCATTCCCATTGCCGCTTTGGACGAATAGTAACTTGCGATTATGGATGCACAAGCGCCAAGTGCGGAAACCAACAGCATAAAACCGCCGATTTTCCAAATATAAGAAGTGTCTCCTCGAACAACGCCTTTGTCAATAATATCAGCCATTAATGTAGGCAAAAAGAGATCCGACATGGACTGAATAAAAACCAGACCGATAACTGCTAAAATAATCCACTTATAAACGGATAAATTTTTCAGTATTTTTATCATTTTGTACCCTCTCCCTGTTCGGTTGCTTGTGTTTCTAAAAAGTTTGTAATTTGAAGATGGGTTTTTAGCAACTCTTCAAATTGTTCTTCGGAAAGCATTTCAATGGCCGTTTGGAAGACTTGGTGAATGCTTCCTTCGTGAAAATGAATCGTTTTTAATAAATTTTCGCCCTTATCGGTGATTGACAATGAAATCTCACGCCGGTTGCCCTCCACATGCTCACGATGGAGCAAACCTCCGCGAACCAGACCATCGACCGCTTGGCTCAAGGTGCTTTTTGGAAGAAATGTTTTCTCCCCGACATTTTTTTGGGAGGTCTCTTTGTAAAGGGTAATGGTCATCAAAATGGAATATTGAGGAACTGTTAATCCATTTTCTGCGGCTGTCTTTTGAACGAACCGCATGATATTTTTCTGTACGTTCCAAAATGAACGCAATAGTTGTACGGAACGCATTAATTGTTTTTCATTCTCCACTCAACATCACCATTCTTTCTGTATTGAACTGTTCCATTTCGAACATTTAATTTTATGAATCATTTTAATTTACAGCTATTCTTCCGCTTAGTCAACAAATAAATAACTTCAACACCCCGGCTTTTATCTAGTCTTGGTGCTTATATGGAAATGAGTTAAAGTCAGGTCAGGCCAAAACTGTTAAACCCATTGTATTTTGTGTTAAAAAAAGGTTTTCTCGTGAAAACAACGATACAAAGTGAAATTAACTTGAAAATGTGAGATGAAAAGTGGTAGGATAATATTGCATTGAGTTAGTACCAGGTAATAATAGTAGATGATAACGCATTTGAGGGTGTTAAATGGCAAGCATGCATACATAAAAGAGCTTTCCCTTCCTTAGATACATAACAGGATATAAGTTTGCGAGACAAACAAACAGCTAATAAGAAAGATTGGTAATTTGTGATATAAAGACCCATATTTATATTGGGTGACAGCGTGAGGAGAACATTCTGGTTTTAACAGAAAACCGTTTAAATTATTAGGAGGGATGATGACATATGGTTGAAAAACGCCATCTACAGGCAGGTCTGAGTGATGAGCAGGTGCTTGAGATGTATAGAATTATGTTGTTGGCAAGAAGAGTGGATGAACGGATGTGGCTGTTGAACAGATCTGGAAAAATTCCATTCGTCGTTTCTTGTCAAGGGCAAGAAGCAGCTCAAGTGGGTGCAGCATTTGCGTTGAATCGTGAAAATGATTATGTCCTTCCTTATTATAGGGATCTAGGAGTGGTGCTCGCGTTTGGGATGACCGCCAGGGATTTAATGTTATCCAGTTTTGCCAAGGCAGAAGATCCAAATTCAGGCGGACGTCAAATGCCTGGGCATTTTGGGCAAAAAAAGAATCGAATCGTGACGGGATCTTCGCCAGTTACGACTCAAGTGCCACATGCAGTGGGGATTGCACTCGCTGCAAAAATGGAAGGAAAAGATATTGTTTCATTCGTTACATTCGGTGAGGGTTCATCAAACCAAGGTGATTTTCATGAAGGTGCGAATTTCGCAGGTGTACATAAACTTCCGGTCATCTTGATGTGCGAAAATAATCAGTATGCCATTTCCGTCCCTATTGAAAAGCAATTGGCTTGCGGGAAAGTGTCCGACCGGGCCATTGGTTACGGCATGCCAGGGGTGACGGTTGATGGAAATGATCCGATCGAAGTATACCGGGTGGTGAAAGAAGCTGCTGAGAGAGGAAGGCGTGGTGAGGGCCCAAGCTTAATCGAAACGGTTTCATACAGGCTTACACCACATTCAAGCGATGATGATGATAGTCAATACAGGTCGCCTGATGAAGTATCGGAGGCAAAAAAAATAGATTCAATCATTACTTTTGGTGCCTATTTAAAAGCAGTGGGCATCATGGATGATCAAATGGAGAAACAATTGAACGAGGAAATAATGGAAGTTGTGAACGAAGCGACGGATTATGCGGAAAATGCTCCATTTGCAAATGAAGACACGCTCTCAAAATACGTTTACGCAGAAAGGTAAGGAGGAAAGAAGATGGCAGTGATATCTTATATAGATGCCGTGATAATGGCGATGCGGGAAGAAATGGAACGTGATTCCCGTGTATTTGTATTAGGTGAGGACGTAGGGGTAAAGGGCGGCGTGTTTAAAGCGACTTCAGGGTTATACGAACAATTCGGTGAACAGCGTGTCATTGATACACCGCTTGCTGAATCCGCAATCGCAGGAGTCGGCATCGGCGCGGCCATGTATGGAATGAGGCCGATTGCGGAAATGCAATTCGCTGATTTCATCATGCCAGCCATCAATCAAATCATTTCGGAAGCTGCAAAAATCCGTTATCGCTCCAATAATGACTGGCATTGTCCTATCGTCATCAGAGCTCCATACGGCGGAGGTGTACATGGGGCGTTATACCATTCACAATCCGTTGAAGCCATTTTTGCGAATCAACCGGGACTTAAAATTGTCATGCCCTCTACACCCTATGACGTGAAAGGATTATTGAAAGCTGCCATTCGCGATGATGACCCGGTCCTTTTCTTTGAACATAAAAGAGCCTATCGCCTAATTAAAGAAGAAGTGCCGGATGATGATTATGTTTTACCGATTGGTAAAGCGGATGTAAAACGTGAAGGCGAGGACGTTACAGTGATCACTTATGGCCTTTGTGTTCATTTTGCGCTTCAGGCAGCTGAAAGGCTGGCCAGTGATGGCATATCCGTTCATATACTTGATTTACGTACCGTTTATCCATTAGATCAAGAAGCCATAATGGAAGCTGCATCTAAAACAGGAAAAGTCCTATTGATTACTGAAGATAATAAGGAAGGAAGCATCATTAGTGAAGTATCGGCAATCATTGCAGAAAACTGCCTCTTCGATCTTGATGCCCCAATCATGAGACTCGCTGGCCCGGATGTTCCTGCCATGCCATATTCACCATCATTAGAGAAATCATTCATGGTGAATCCTGAAAAAGTGGAAAAGGCGCTGCGGGACCTGGTTGCCTATTAAATGGTCTGCATGAAGGAACGAACTCTTCGTATCCGTTTAAATTGTTGTGTATATTTGGATTGATCTTAAAAATGAACTTAAGTCTAGCAACTATAAAATAGGTTGCCAGGCTTTTTTTTGCGCTGAATAAATCATCTATAGTTAAAAAATAATCCGTTTGATTACGCTAGAGGGAGCATATAAAACCAGTGATTTTTTTGGGGATTTTCACTACATGAATATATACTACTGAAAAGAATTCTGGGCAATTATCCAATAATAAACTATTGGTCTGGTGTTTGAAAGTACATATTCTGGAATTGCAATTGTCAATGGTCACGCAAAATTCAGTATATTAGCAATAAATATTGTGTATTTTTGAATGTTCAACGCAGTACAGTGATTGGTGAACATTGAAACTAGCAAGGGACTTTTAACTTTTGAAATCTACGGGCGCAGGTAATTTCGTATAAAAAATTCATCATGAAGTATTATATGAAGATAATATCCATTTCGAAGGAGGAAAAAATTGAGCGATCATATTAGAAGCGAATTATCATTATTTACCGAGTACCTTGTATCATTATTATTCACAGCTTGCCTTGCGGTTTTTCTCACAAAGTTCACTGATTCATTTCCATGGCTTTCCTTTATTGGTGTTTCAATTGGTCTTGCCCTCATGATTTCCTGTTGGGAACAAAAGAAAAACCAATGGTCTCTTTTTATTACAGGCTTATTATTGAACACAGCTGTTTGGTCCATTGTTTTGAATTGGTCCTCATTTTTTTAAATATATTTATTCCTGAAAATTACAAAACAGCCTGATCCATATTGATTGGATTTGGCTGTTTTAATTTACGTTTAATTAAGGCCATCGATATAGTTGAAAAATTGCCTCTTTCACTTTTTCTGTGATAACCACTCTGCCACGATTGCAGCTTCTTCATTTGAAATAACGCCTGCTGGCATTCCATTTTTACCATTTTTAATAATATCCTCTATATCATTTTGTGTATATTTCGCACCAATTTTATTTAAAGCTGGACCAGCTCCTCCTTGTAAATTTTCCCCGTGACAAGATATACAACTATTACTCACAATTTCTTCAGGATTACCAGCTGAAGTATCCTGTGTTCCCCCATTTGAATTTGGGGAGGGTGAGGGTTGATGGCCTCTGTAAAAAAACAGTAAAAATATTAAACATCCAGCAAGAACGATACTGGCTCCAGAAGTAAACCAAATTTTTTTCATAAATACCTCCGTATTTAATGTAGCGTGGAGTGAAAATCTTTTTGATAAAAGAACAAAGAACGTTTCTAATTTATCTTCTGCATAATAATAGAATCCGTGGAAAATACATAAACCTCTAAGGTCTTATTTTACTCTTCCAAAGTATTTAAGCATTATTATTAATTTATATCTTTCCCCAAAGTTTATTTTTGCATGAATACATTTTTAATAAAAGGTAAGATTCTTTTACTCTAACCTCGGGTACCAAAAATTCCTTTATAACATTTCCAACTTTCTGCAAGGTTATTTAATAAAAGTTTATACATATAGTCGAATTACTGAAAAACTTATATGAACAATTTAGAAAGATGAGGAATTTGAATATTGAACTGTAAACAAAACAGGCATGTCTAAATGTAAGCTAGGTATAAAATTGAGCTGTTTTGTGAATATATGTAAAAGGAATAAAAAAGGCACTTAAACATCCTTTAGTGTGAATAATAACGTTTACTGTAAAGGTTACAAACGGTTTTTAGTAAATGCAACTGATGTTTTTTATGGAGGATTGACGTGATGTTTCAGAATATTGGGATTCCAGGCTTGGTCGTAATTCTTATCATTGCGCTTGTAATTTTCGGTCCGAAAAAACTACCTGAAATTGGTCGAGCATTTGGACGGACATTAACGGAATTCAAGGGTGCAACAAATGGATTAATTTCTGATGAAGATAAACAGGAAGAGAAAAAACATGAGTTATCGACTGCTGAAAAGAAGATGCTGGATAAACAGTAGAGTCCATAGTGGTATGCAGGTGGGCATTTTTCATAAAACTGGAGGTGGCCACCTTGGAAAACAAAGATATCTCATTGAACATCTTGATGAAACTCGGCAACGAATGATTTCGTTGGTGCGATAGTTTTTGTTGAAGACATAAATAGTTGGATAATTAAAGATCTTTGGAGGGATTTAGCTATCCTGGGACCAAGTGATATTTTATGGGCGTATACGATTATTTCGTGTGTTTTTGCCATTGCGGCTACGATTCCTGTAGTTGCCTATCAGACTTGGGGATTTATAGCATCTGCCCTGACAAAAGAAGAACGCAAAGTGACTCAAAACGTTTATCCCAGAATTATTCATTTTGTTTATTTTCGGAACCACTTTTGGATACTTTCTGTTATTTTCCATTGAGCTGGAATTTTTAACAAATATGTCAGCAGTGATTAGGAATTCTCAATCCAGTAAGGTTGGCAAAAGCGTGGAGATTATCCTATTTTTTCTGGTAGTCGTATCAATTATGATTACTCCTCCGGATTTCATATTGGATATACTCGTCATTATTCCTTTACTGGTTCTTTACGAATTAAGTGTCACCATATCCAAGATTGCTTATAAGTAAAAGGTAGTAAGCGATGCATCAATGTGATAAGAAAATTCACACCTTGATTATGAAATAGGAGGTTTTTTTTTGTCGGACAAAGAGAAAAGTCAAATCGAAAAACAAGGTAGTACGAGACGTACCTTTTTAAAGAATTCCGGTTTAGCTGTTGGAGGGCTTATTTTAGGTGGAGCAGTTGGAAGCATGTTTGATAGAAATTCGAAAAGTGGTGTGAAAACAGAACAGAAGAGTCAAACTCAGGCTAATAATCCGAATGAAGCCCTGATGTTTTTTTATCCAGAAGAATATCAGACGACAGCGGCAGCTGCAGAACGTATTTTCCCAAAGGACGATCTTGGACCAGGTGCTATGGAATTAAATGCGGCGATTTATATTGACCATCAACTCAACAGTGGGTGGGGCGTAAATGAAAAGGATTATAAACTTGGACCCTATTATAAGCCAGAGCCAACACAAGGTGAACAGAATAAACTTTACCGAAAAGATTTGTTCCGGCTAGGCTTAAAAGAATTGAATACGTATAGCAACAAAAACTATAAAAAGAAATTTACAGAATTAGAGGCTAATGAACAGGATGAAGTTTTAGCTGCGTTCGAGAAAGGTAAAGCAAGTTCGCTTTCTGGTGCATCTTCATCGGCATTTTTCCAACTGTTAAGAACTTTGACCATTGAAGGTGTTTATGCAGACCCATTGTACGGAGGAAATAAGGAAATGCTAGGCTGGCAGATGCGAAAGTATCCTGGTTCTCGAATGAGTTATACAAAAGAAATCCAAAGTAAAGAATTTTTAAAGCTAGATCCAAATAGCCTTCAAAGTCATATGAAACATTCGTGATAGAAAGGGATGAAAAACATGGCAAAAAAACTACCTAAGGTACCCGTCGTTGTTGTCGGGATGGGGTGGGCTGGAGGTATTATTGCCTCGGAATTAACAAAAGCAGGAATAAAAGTCGTTGGACTAGAGCGCGGGAAAGAACGGGATATGAGTGACTATTTAATGGTGCATGACGAACTGCGTTTCCAACATCGTGAAGAGTTAATGCAAGATTTATCAAAAGAAACTATTACTCATCGTAATAACCAAAAAATGAGAGCCCTCCCTATGCGTAATTATGGAACTTTTATCGTAGGTGAAGGTCTTGGAGGAGCTGGTAGTCACTGGAATGGACAGACCTACCGTTTTCTACCCTATGATTTTGAAATTAAATCACTAACTGAAAAAAGGTATGGTAAAAATAAAATTAAATCAGACTATTCGATTCAAGACTGGGGCATTACATATGACCAAATCGAACCATATTATGATACTTTTGAAAAAATGGCAGGAATATCTGGTGAAACTGTTAAGTTATATGGAAAACGCTCCAATCCTTATCCAACAGGACCGATGATAAAATCACCTGTATTAGCGGAATTCGAACAAGCAGCGAAGAAGCTTGGCTACAAACCATATATGATCCCATCTGCAAATCTATCAGAGAATTACGAAAACCCTGATGGTATTTCACGTTCAGCCTGTCAATATTGTGCATTTTGTGAAAACTTCGGTTGTGAGTATGGTGCAAAAGCAGATCCAGTTGTTACGGTCATTCCTGTTGCCAAAAAAACTGGTAACCTTGACCTGCGGACATACTCAAACGTCACCCGTATTTTAAATGATGGTACGAAAGCGACAGGTGTTATTTATGTAGACACCTTCACGGGTGAAGAATTCGAACAACCGGCAGAAGTAGTGGTCTTAGCGAGTTATGTATTTAATAATGTTAGACTTTTACTTAATTCAAATCTTGGAGTACCCTATGATCCAAAAACCAGAAATGGTGTAATTGGTAAAAACTATTGTTACCAAGTGAGTTCAGGATATTCAAGCCTTTATTATAATGACCGTGAGTTCAATATATATGGAGGTGCAGGTGCATTAGGCATTGAGATTGCAGAATTTACAGGTGATAATTTTGACCATTCGGATGTAAACTTCCTTCACGGAGCAGGAATTCGTACAACCCAGTATGGGAATAGACCTATAGCTAATAATAACTCACCAATCGGAACACCTTCATGGGGTGCGGAATTTAAAAAGCAATCAATCAAATATGCCAATAGCATCCTGCAAGTCAAATCACAGGGTGCAAGTATGCCACACATACAAAACTACCTTGATCTGGATCCTACTTATAAAGATGTATACGGTATGCCTTTATTACGGATGACATATGATTATACTACCCAAGACCGTGAGTTAGTAAAATACATGGCGAAAGTAACAAGATCGATTGCTAAAAAAATGGGTCCTGATCATATTGATACGGTTGCTGAACAAGCAGATTTTAACGTAAACACAGATACGAATACGCATAACACAGGCGGCGTCATCATGGGGGCTGATCCAAAAAATTCAGCAGTTAACACTTACCTGCAAATGTGGGACGCTGAAAATGTATTTGTTGCGGGTTCTTCAGCATTTCCTCATAACAGTTCGTTCAACCCAACTGGTACTTTAGGTGCCTTTTCATATAGAGCAGCAGAAGGGATTGTAAAGTACCTTAAAAAAGGTGGTTCCCTCGTATAAGACAGCTTTTCCTTTGATCTAAAAATAACATGACCTGTTCCCACAATAATTGGGGGCAGTTTTTTAATTTTAGGATGCTAAAAAAAACAAACATGCATGGGCTCCATTTAAGACTAAGGGTATCGTTTAAGGTACATATTAAACTTAATACCAAAAACTTAAGATAAGGGGGTTTATAAAATGAAAGGCAAATGGAAAATCACTATTTTATCCGCATTACTTTCGGTAAGTTTTTTGTCAGCATGTAACGCTGGTAATACCGACTTTAATGATCAAGAGGAAGTAGATTATCGTCCTGTTCGAAATGACACGGACACGAATCCAAATAATAATGATGATGATAATCGATCATTCAAGCACGATGAAAACCCTGATCAAACAGATAAACAAATGGAAAAAGGCAATAACCTTGAATTTAATAAATCGAGAGGCGATTTATAGAACCTCTAATAAGAAGACAATATTTTATTTGGGATACCATTGGAAAAACGCCCAAAATCCGATTTTCCTCCCGTTTGACTTTACTTCTCATTCTTGCATAAATGTATTCCATGGAGTTGACATGATAAAATGAAATTTAACAAGAAAAAAATCAACGTTGTAGATATTCAAAAAGCGAAGAAAAGCGTGTTTGCTACAGGGGTAGGAAATGCTATGGAGTGGTTTGATTTTGGCTTATATTCCTATTTGGCTGTTATCATTAGTCAAAATTTTTTTAGTGCTGTTGAGAATGATGAGCTAAAATTAGTGTTCACCTTTGCAACGTTTGCGATTGCCTTTTTAATGCGCCCAGTAGGGGGTATCATATTTGGTAAAATCGGAGATAAATTAGGAAGAAAAGTCGTTTTAACAACCACGATTATTTTGATGGCTTTTTCAACATTACTAATCGGTTTATTACCTACATATGATCAAATCGGTATATGGGCACCTATACTCTTATTAATAGCTAGAATTATTCAGGGTTTTTCAACAGGTGGCGAATACGCTGGTGCAATGGTCTATATTGCAGAATCTTCTCCAGACAATAAACGCAATATGCTTGGAAGTGGATTAGAAATTGGTACGCTAATTGGTTATATATTAGCTTCATTACTTGCCAGTACACTCTTTATCACTCTTTCCGATCAACAGATGGCCTCATGGGGTTGGAGAATACCGTTCCTACTCGGCTTACCTTTAGGGCTTATTGGATTGTACTTAAGAAAAAGTTTAGAAGAATCACCGATTTTTGAAAATGAACTTTCTGATGATGAAGGCCAAGATGAAAGCTTTCTATCTATTTTTAAAAATCACAAAAAGGATATTATTGTATGTTTTGTAGCTGTTGCATTCTTTAATATTACAAGCTATATGCTATTATCATACATGCCTTCTTATTTAGATGAGATTATTGGATTATCCAGTACAGTAGGAACCCTATTAATTACGATACTAATGATTATTATGGTGCCACTTACTTTAATGTTTGGAAAACTCAGTGATAAAATTGGAAATAAGACTGTTTTCTTAATCGGTTTAGGCGGTTTAAGTCTATTGTCTGCCCTTGCTTTTTATTTAATAAACTTGAATGCTTTAGTATTTATTTCGTTAGGTGTTCTAATTCTAGGTGTTCTGCTTTCAATTTATGAAGGCACAATGCCTGGATCGTTACCAACCATGTTTTATACTGATATTCGATATCGAACATTATCGGTGACCTTTAATGTCTCGGTTTCAATATTTGGTGGAACTACCCCCTTAGTTTCCACATGGTTAGTTCACAAAACGGGGAATAACTTAGCACCTGGTTTCTATCTAACAGCCGTGAATATTATCGGGTTTTTAGTGATATTATTCTTGTTCAATAGTACTTCAGGAAAATCGCTAAAAGGATCTTACCCAACAGTTGCTTCAAAATCTGAATTTCAAGAAGCTGTTGAAAATCCAAAAGATTCCCTATGGTGGAAAACGGAACAAAGAGAAAAATAATAAAAGCACACATCCAATGGGGGACTACTCGAAATACAGGCACTCAAACATGAGCGTCTGTATTTTGGGTTTTGTGGTACTCACGAATAATAAAGTTGTTTAAAAATAGAAAGAAGAATTAAAGGAAGCGATAGAGTTATTTAAAGAAATGGGTTACGAATAAGTTCCCTTTTCTCTTAGGGAACTGCTGGACAATTACCCACTTTTCCACCTGGGGAACATTGATGCTAATAAGGTAGAAGAGGTAGCGGGATTTGTTCGCTTTGATCATTTAAAGGAAGAACAGATTTACGAGATGTATACTCGATAAACCCTTAATTTATGAAAAGATGTGAAAGGATATTATGAAAATTAGGGAATGATGCCATAAAACAACGGTTCAATACCTTAAGCTTATTGGTACGGAACTAGAAATAATAGATATACAAAATACTGTCTTTGTTTATAGCTATAGACAGTAACCCATATACAGAATGGTCTATATTTTAAGGAAAATTGACTGTGGGTTTTTTTGCCCTGTAATTATTTCGACATTGAGATATATTGAATTGAGACAATGTTGTTGACAGTGAATGGTATTCATGATAAATTATCTTTAAGTAAAGATATATTAATTCAAGATAATGAGAAATACCTAATCAAACCCCTATAATGAATAGCCACTCTTTTTGAAGGAAAAATATAGGGGATTAAGGAAAACGTTAAATATCCAAAAATTGAATCGTTTTAATGGGAGGAATAATGTATGAATGGTTTAAAAGGTATACACCACGTAACGGCCATAACAAGTAGTGCTGAAAAAAATTATGAATTTTTCACAAATATATTAGGCATGCGTTTAGTCAAGAAAACCGTTAACCAAGATGATATTCAAACCTATCACCTGTTTTTTGCCGACGATGTTGGCGGTGCGGGTACTGACATGACATTCTTCGATTTTCCTGGAATTCCAAAAGGGGTGCATGGGACTAATGAGATCTCTAAAACATCCTTCCGTGTACCGAATGATGCGGCATTGGAGTATTGGGTTAATCGCTTCGACCGTTTAGAAGTAAGTAATACAGGAATCCAAGAACAATTTGGTAAAAAAACCATTTCGTTTGTGGATTTTGATGATCAGCAATATCAATTGATCTCAGATGAAAATAATGAAGGGGTTGCAGCTGGAATTCCTTGGCAAAAAGGACCGATTCCTCTGGAACACGCTATTACAGGATTAGGACCAATTTTCATTCGTATCGCCAACTTTGATTACTTTAAAGAAATGATGGAAAAAGTCCTATTATTCAAAGAAATAGACAATGAAGGGTCATTTCACCTATTTGAAGTAGGGGAAGGCGGGAATGGTGCACAAGTGATCGTCGAGCATAATTCGACCCTTCCTCAGGCTCGGCAGGGTTTTGGGACTGTTCACCATACAGCCTTCCGTGTTGAAGACCGTTCCGTTCTGGAAGAATGGATCAAACGAATGGAAAGCTTCCAATTTCATACGTCCGGTTATGTCGATCGTCACTTTTTTGAGTCGCTTTACGTACGAGTGGCACCGCAAATTTTATTCGAGTTTGCCACGGATGGTCCTGGATTTATGGGGGATGAGCCGTATGAAACGCTTGGGGAAAAGTTATCCTTACCACCGTTCTTGGAACCGAAAAGGAATCAAATCGAAAAGTTGGTCCGTCCCATTGATACAGTAAGAAGCACCAAGGAATTCATTAAAGAATAATTGCGAATGATATATTGGTTTATGCCCATACTAAAATAGGTAGAAATAAAAAATGGAATAATCATTTGAAATAGAAAAAATGTTCTGGAGGAATGAATCATGACAAAAGATTTTTACACGGCCATTAAAGAAAGACGTTCATATTATGGAATCAATAAAGAAGTCCAAGTATCGGATGAGAAAATTAAAGAAATAGTTGAATTTGCGGTAAAACACACGCCATCGGCTTTTAATTCCCAATCGTCCCGCCTTGTTGTTTTAACAGGATCGGCACATGATAAATTATGGGATATTACGACACAGGCTTTAAGGAAAGCGGTTGGTGAGGGGGATTTCTCTGGCACTCAACAAAAAATGGATTCCTTCAAAGCTGGATATGGGTCAATATTATTCTTTGAAGATGAATCTGTAGTGAAATCACTTCAAGAACAATTTGCAACGTATGCCGATAACTTCCCAATCTGGTCACAACAAACATCAGGCATGCATCAATTAGTTGTTTGGACGGCACTTGAAGCAGAAGGATTGGGAGCAACTTTACAGCATTATAATCCTCTAATTGATGATGAAGTGAAAAAAGAATGGAATGTTCCAAGCGATTGGAAATTGATTGCGCAAATGCCATTTGGAAATCCAACAGCCCAACCGGGTGATAAAGAATTCAAACCACTTGAGGATCGTATCAAATTTTATAAATAAAGAGGACCGATAAGAGAAACTTTGTTGAGAGCCAATTCTAATTGGCTCTTCAGTTTGTAGACAAAAGGGTTCGGAATTAATAAATTCTGAACCCCTTTTGAAATTCCCTTTGAATTTTCGCCTAAAGTTAAGAGATTGCGGCTCTACGAGCCCACATGTTAGGCCAATTGGACCTCGCCATGTCCAATTGGCCATCTTCTTTAAATCAATGGCAGCGAAAGTAAGCATCGCCTGCATTGACAATTTTTTAAGTCCCCTTAAAGTAGTCCAACGCATACCATGCTTTTCTTTTGCATCTGCGAATACACGCTCAATCGTTTCTTTACGTTTTGCATATATAGGTTTTACATCTTGATGATGACGCAGATGATCTGCTTCTTCCACATTTGTTTGCCAGATATGCCGGGTCACCACTTTTTGACAGTCTTTGCTTTCTGTACACCGAGATAAAAATGAGCATGTTGTACAAATTTGTTTTGGCGATTTGTACTCGCGATAGCCCTCTTTATTTGTTGTTGAGTACTTTAAAGTTTCGCCCGAAGGGCAAAGGTAACAATCAAAATGTTCATCGTATACATTGTCCTGTTTGCGGAAAAACCCTTCTTTGGTGCGAGGACGTGTATAAGGTAAAGCCGGTATGATTTCTTTGTTAAATAGGTAGCTTATAATCGCTGGTGTTTTATAAGCTGCATCTGCGGCAACGGCTTCCGGTTTTCCAACTTTCTCAATCACTTGTTCAACTAGTGGCTCTAAGGTCTGGACTGTCATGTGTATTTCCAGGTGTTACGATCATTCCCAATACAAAACCGTTGCGGTCTGCGGCCGCTTGGAATGAATAGGCAAACTTTTTTGTTCGGAAATTTATCTGGTGGAAAAGACTTTTTTCCATGGTTTTCACGATCTTGATTGATTTGAAGACTTCCTTGATACGCTTGTGTTTCTTTACGAACGATTTTCTTTTCAAATTTCCGTTTATTCGCACTGGCTTTCACATGTGTGGAATCCACGAAAACGTGTTCAGCACTTATTAATTTTTTATTAGCAGCTGTTATTAAAATGCGATAGAAAATCTTCAAACAGGTC
>NZ_JBYCZT010000020.1:0-96788 GCF_057586375.1 Peribacillus sp. SRI_006
TTTGGTTCGGGATGAGTCTAGCCTACGGTTTTTTCTTAAAATTTCATTCCAGTTGATTCCAGAAATCCGCTCCCTTTCCTCCGACTGTCTGCCCAGCCCCCTTGACGCAAGCATCTGCGGGGTCTCGGCCAGCCAGCATCTCGGCAGGTGTGTCGCATATTTCTTCCATCCTTTAAGGATTACAGTAAAAAAAACATCAAGGATCACCTTATCTTATATTTGGTTCGGGATGAGTCTAGCCTATGGTTTTTTCTTAAAATTTCATTCCAGTTGATTCCAGAAATCCGCTCCCTTTCCTCCGACTGTCTGCCCAGCCTCCTCGACGCAAGCGTCTGCGGGGTCTCGGCTAGCCAGCTTCTCGGCAGGTGTGTCGCATATTTCTTCCATCCTTTAAGGATTACAGTAAAAAAAACATCAAGGATCACCTTATCTTAAATTTGGTTCGGGATGAGTCTAGCCTACGGTTTTTTCTTAAAATTTCATTCCAGTTGATTCCAGAAATCCGCTCCCTTTTCGCCAACTGTCTGCCCAGCCTCCTCGACGCAAGCGTCTGCGGGGTCTCGGCTAGCCAGCTTCTCGGCAGGAGTGTCGCATATTCCTTCCATCCTCAAAGGATTACAGTAAGAACATCAAGGATCACCTAGTCTTAAATTTGGTTCGAGATGAATCTAGCCTACGTTTTTTTCTTAAAATTTCATTCCAGTTGATTCCAGAAATCCGTTCCCTTTTCGCCGACTGTCTGCCAAGCCTCCTTGACGCAAGCGTCTGTGGGGTCTCGGCTAGCCAGCTTCTCGGCAGGTGTGTCGCAAATTTCTCGATATATTGGAGGTTACATCCAATATGACTTTATTGAATATTAACCAAATTATCCTTTTAAAAAACATGATCTCGACAAACTAAAAAGGGCAGGTTAACAACCGGCCCTTTTTACTCAAACTTCCATCTCTTTAAAAATATCGGCTTCCTGACCTGCATTCAAGCTAAGTACATCATCTACATCTTGATAAGATTTACCATAAAGATCATCATCTTTGTAAGTATGGATTTCAGAATAAATCTCTTTCATGAAATCAAATACATCTTCTTCATCGACAGATGGATTTGCCGGCCAATACAAGATTTCCATAGGCGTATTCTCCTTGGTGGCAAGCGATTTTCTGCTGTAGGAAATCGAAGAGGCGTGCTTAAATCCTTCCCTTTTATAAAATTTCAGCCTTTTAAATGTATCATCATCATTTTCTTGTACTGGTTCTACTTCCAGCAAGATCGTTTTCTGCTTTTTTTGCAACTTTTGAATTAATTTCCTTCCAAGTCCCTGCCCCCTTGATTTCTTTGATACAAAAAGGTAATCAACGAATATAAACTCGTCCCCTTCCACATATAATAAAACATGGTCGGGACCTTCATCCTTTTTATATATTTCCTGCTTATCTTCTAAAAGAACTTCTATGTGTTCTTTTGACTTCATTTCTTCAATAGGGAAATACTGGTTTAGCTTTTCATACCAATTCATAATTTAATCTCCTCATTTGCTAGTTTATACTTTCCAGATTTTTTCTTATCCACTACAATGGAACTTGAATAGCTTGAAAATATTAGGAGGGTTTTGATGATCAGCTACTTTTTGGACTTTTTTTTAGTCGCCGCTTGCGTTATTGGCATTACGGCTGTGAATGGCGTTGTGACGAATGGCATCGGCGAAAAATGGTTTGGCGGGAAACGTCACTCTCATATTTTCGATCAATCGAAACGAATTCAGTCAGGGTGGAGTCAAGTTGGCGGGAATAAAAAGCGGTAATTCAGAGAGAATTTTGGATGACCGGAAGGAACTTCCTAGGTCATCCTTTTTTTCATGGGGTATAGTCTACTCCCTTTGTATATCGATTTGCTGCATTCCACAATAGGTATTCATCAATACCATTATCATTCAATGCTTTTATTTGGGCTTCCACTTCTTCCTTACCATACCTTTGGTAATTACCATCACCTAAATATGAGGCAGTAAAATCTTGGAGCCAAGGTCTTGAAGTAGGTGGTGTTTTTAATTCCTTCAGCTTCCCGTTCTCCAATTTCGCATATTCCTTAACGAGATTATAAGGCTCCAAATCAGGCTTTTCGATACCAAAATAAGATGTCCAGTGGCTCGGATAGATCATCGAGGAAATTACATCAACATTCTCAGAGATTTTTGTGAAGTTTTGCCCAATTCCGGGAGCTTCAGGCAATGTAGCCGCATATCCAAAAATATCCACCGACACTTTGACATCGTATGGTTCCAGTTGTTTCCTCGCATAACTTACGAAATCCGTAACTGCCTGAACCCTTTTGGCTGTATGACTCATTTTCGCTTCATCATATTCACCGACATCATATTTCAAATCATCTTCTTTATTTTCGAATCCTTCGGGAAAACGGACATAGTCAAATTGAATTTCTTTAAAGCCCATCTTTGCCGCTTCAATGGCAATACCGACATTATAATCCCACACTTCTTTTAAGAATGGGTTAACGAAGGCTTCCCCTCGACCATTCTTCCATACCTTTTCACCATCTAAAAAAGACAACTCAGGTTTCTCTTTGGCCAAAAGGGAGTCTTTAAAGACGACAACCCTTGCAATCGGATAAATCTGTTTATCCTCAAATTTTTTCAGCATTGCCCTTGGGTTTTTTATGTAGTCTTTACCAATCCCAGCATATGGAGAGTCGGGATCTTCCGTTTTATACGTTACGTTCCCCTTGTCATCCTTAATGTCAATGACCATCGCATTCAAATCGGTTTCATCTACATATTTGATAAGTTCATTCAGTTTATTGCCACCCGCTGCAGGCCCTGTCACATATATTCCGCGTACAGCATCCGGATAGTCGAATTTCAACCCCGAATCAAAAACAAAACGCGGTACGCTCGCAGGCAATTCTTTATTTTCTAATGCTACCTGCCTCGTTTCGTTCATGCCTTGCGCATGAACTGGCTGTTGAATCAGGAATATGCACATACCTGTCATCAACCATTTACACATTGGTTTCATTTTCTCCACCTCATTCGCCATCAGTCATCAATATTCAACAAATATAATAAACCCCTTTCTTTAATACCACAAACAATTAACTTTACTCCTATATATGATAAATAATTAAAAAAACTGCTTTACAAAGTTTCAGCTTAAGAATACGTTCACAATCCTGTATTCCCTTGTGAGTATCCTTCCCTAAAATGGTCTGCTCATTGTGGTATATGTTAAACGGTTTGATTTTCCTCGAACCCTTCATTTCTTCCATGTCAAAAAAAGAAACGGAAATCCTTTCTAATGACTTGATTTCCGTTTCGATTATACATTTAATATGAATAAATGCTAAAATACAGTATAGTGGACATTTCGTATTCTCAGAATGGCATCGATACAGGACAAAACGGCCCTCCACAAGATTCAAATGAGCGTTTCCCCACACAGGAACATGCACATTTCTTTCAAAGAATGTGGATTCATTTTCTATTTATCCTTACAATAATGAAGAGCGAATATCCATTTATCAATAAACGTATTTAGAGGAGTGACTAGCAGTTGAAAAGGATTTTCTCCGGCATTCAGCCATCCGGTTCCGTTACTTTAGGAAATTACATCGGAGCCATGAAACAATTCGTTAACTTACAAAATGAATATGAATGTTTCTTTTGTATTGTTGACCAACATGCAATTACAGTTCCACAAGACCGCATCAAGTTAAGGAAAAACATTAAAACATTGGCTGCTTTATATCTGGCCATTGGCCTGGATCCTGAAAAGAATACCATCTTCATTCAATCAGAAGTACCAGCGCATGCACAGGCAGGCTGGATTTTACAGAGTATATCCTATATCGGGGAACTTGAGAGAATGACACAATTCAAGGACAAATCCGCTGGCAAAGAAGGGGTATCCGCAGCACTGCTCACTTACCCGCCGTTGATGGCTGCCGATATTCTCCTTTATAGTACAGATGTGGTCCCTGTCGGGGAAGATCAAAGACAGCATCTAGAATTGACACGCGATTTGGCTGAACGATTCAATAAAAAGCATAATGACATATTCAAAATCCCGGAAATCAGCCTCCCTACAGAAGGGGCCCGTATCATGTCCCTTCAGGAACCAAACAAGAAAATGAGCAAATCCGATCCTAATAAAAAGGCGACGATTGCCTTATTGGATGATCCGAAGCAAATCGAAAAAAACATCAAGAGCGCAGTTACTGATTCGGAAGGAATTGTCCGTTACGATAAGGAAAACAAAGCAGGTGTTTCCAACCTGATGTCCATATACTCCATTTTCAGTGGAAAATCCTATTCAGAAATTGAAGAGATGTATGAGGGCAAAGGCTATGGTGACTTTAAAAGTGATTTGGCTGAGGTGGTTCTTGGAGAAATCCTACCAATCCAAGAACGCTATAATGCATTGATCGATTCACCTGAATTGGATGAAATTCTGGACCGCGGTGCAGAAAAGGCGAATATTGAAGCCAATAAAATGATCAGAAAAATGTATAATGGCATGGGACTTGGCAGAAAGAGATAAAAGGAGACGATTCTCAACGAATCGTCTCAGTGTGTAAACAAAAGGTTTCGGAATGGTATCATTCCGAAACCTTTTGTTTGTTTGGAGAAGTTGACCTCTCGTGTTTCTTTTCACATTCTTGCCAAATATGTCACTCCTCCGCGGGCACAGGCAAATTTTCAAATTGCACATAAAAAACTGTAGACAGATTCGATTTTCATCAAGTCTGTCTACAGTCTGAGACTTATCCTCAACGGATCGTCTTCTTTGTTCATAAAATCGATGGGCTATCGCCAGCCTCCACTTGCCAAAGCTTTTCAAAAAAAGGCTGCCCCTTCACAAGGTTTTCACAAAGTTGAAGGTGCTTCTCTGACCAGCCTTCCTTCATTTCTTCATATAACTCAAGCCAAGCTATCTGAAAATCCATTTCTTGAATGCTTTCATATTTCTCAGGGGCCCATTCTGTGTACCAATAGCGGATTTCAGCAGTGTTTTTCGCCGTGAATAATTGGTCCATGGCCATGAATAGCAATTGCTTAAGCTGTCTTTCTTTTCTTGTCAAACCGTTCATGAATAAGGGAGACGGCGACAAAATATGATATTCTTTCTCAGATGTAGGTTTTTCAGTAAAGGTGTAATCCATCTCATCATGGTTTTCTATCATGTCATAAACAATTTGTTCCTGCCGGGGAATTATTCTGCTTTTCCTAATCGGAATATGATAACCTATCGTATCAACAGCTAAAATTCCATTTCCGTCAGTCACGATAAAACAATAGTCAAGCTGAATTCGCTCATGATTTTTCCTTGCATATGCTTTTTGATAAACATCATTCAGCAATGGCTTAGGTAATTCTGACAAGTCGTTTTCTATGTAGTGGAACAATGTTGATGACACTTTCAACAAAGGAACTTGATCTAGTAGTTCGATCCCGTCATCTTTCCTCCATTCATGAAAATGACAAATATTATAGCCGTTTTCTTCTCCTTCAAACCAGTTAACCCATACATCATGAAGATATAGCATCATTCATCCCTCACTTAAACAAATTTCTGTTTGTCAATCAGTATAGGCAGGAACCATACAATTTATTCCTATTCTAGAAAACAGATTAAGAAAAAAAGAACGTATATTTTAGCTCTATTTTGATAAGAATTCTTCAGATTGAATAATGAATGATCTTTTCACGGAGAGTTTTTCAAAATTTTTCACCAGGTAATAGCCACTACAGTATCCAAGCATATATGGATATCCTTTTGTCCCAAGCAGAAGTACATCATGAAGAGGATCTGTACGTTTTATTGTGTGCTTTTCCTCTAAATGCTTTCTCCAATATTCTCGTAGTTTATCTTCCTGATATAACTTAGTCCAATTCGCTAAATATTTTGTTCCTAAATATTTTCCCACCGTTCTTTCCGCCAGTCCTTCCATGATCATCGTATCAAGGAGAGTGGATTCTTTTTGGTCCTTTTTCAAATGATGCAGACGGCAAACATGATGGTATTCATGGATCAACAGGGCCTCCATTTCCTTTTCGGCTATCCCCTTTCCGTAAAAAAGGAATAGTTTATCTTTAAAGGCCAACCCTGACTTCGTTTCAACTTTTTTATTCCATATCCCTGTAGACATGAGCGGGAAAATATATATGGGAACATCAGGCCCTCCCCATAGCTTCTTATAAGCTGTAAACAAGCTTTGTGTTTTTTCCCATACATCGTTTTCCTGTAAGTCTTCCCATGTGAGTTTTGTTTTTTGATTCGGCGAATACATGCCATGCTTCAATAAATGATGATACATCATTTCAGCATCAAGGGTATCGTTGAAATTGCTTTTAAGTCTTTCCATCATCTGGATCGGCCGGTTGAAATCCTTCCTCATCCATTCATTGGTTGAAATGACTCCCATTTCCCCATACACCTCCGCTTCTATTGACTATCGTATGATTTAATGAAGGCGGATGACACAATATATCCCTTTTCCCTTCAACCTAAAAAAGAGCAGATCCCAAAAAGATCTGCTCTTCCTTCAAAACTTATTGATATTTCTTGAAAAGAATCGTTGCGTTATGTCCACCGAATCCAAGTGAATTGCTGATGGCTGCATTGATTTCGCCCTTCCTTGCTTGATTCGGGACATAGTCCAAATCACACTCAGGGTCTGGTGTTTCAATATTGATGGTTGGAGGCAAAATGCTGTCCCTGATTGCCTGAATCGTGAATATTGCTTCCACACCGCCTGCTGCACCTAACATATGGCCTGTCATTGATTTAGTGGAACTTATCGCAAGTTTATTAGCATGGTCGCCAAAGACTTCTTTGACTGCCATCGTTTCGTATTTGTCATTGTAAGGCGTACTCGTTCCATGGGCATTCACATATTGGATGTCTTCCGGATTCAAACCTGCATCCTCAATTGCAATTTTCATGGCTCTTGCACCGCCCTCTCCACCTGGTGCCGGAGCGGTAATATGGAAGGCATCTCCAGTTGAGCCATAACCAGCTATTTCAGCATAAATATTGGCTCCTCTATTCAATGCATGTTCAAGGTCTTCCAGAACGATGATTCCAGCTCCTTCACCTATTACGAAACCATCACGGTTAAGATCGAAAGGACGGCTAGCGGTTTGTGGATCAGGATTTGTCGATAAAGCCGTATTTGCACAGAAGCCTGCAACCGACATTTTTGTGATTGGCGCTTCTGCCCCGCCTGTAATCATGACATCGGCATCGCCCCGTTGAATGGCTTTAAACGCATCACCAATTGAGTTTGTTCCTGTTGCACAGGCTGTTACCGTACATGAATTGATTCCTTTTGCACCCAGTAAGATAGAAACCTGGCCGGCTGCCATGTCCGGTATCATCATTGGAACGAAAAATGGGCTAACCCGTTTATATCCCCTGTTTAAAAAGTTTTCATGCTGTGTTTCAAGTGTCTCCAGCCCGCCGATACCCGAACCGATCCAGACCCCGACACGTGCAGCATTTTCATCGGTTATTTCCAGCTTGCTATCATTATATGCCATAACGGAAGCCGCAATTGCATAATGCGTAAAACGGTCCATTTTGCGAGCTTCTTTACGATTTATATATGTTTCTATATCAAAGTCCTTGATTTCAGCAGCCACTTTAACGGGATATTCTTCAGCATTCAAACGAGTTAAAGGCCCTATTCCCGATTTCCCCTCGATTATATTCTTCCATCCAGTTTCTGCATCATTACCAACTGGCGAGATTGCTCCAATACCTGTTACAACTACACGACGATTAGTCATTGAAAATGGCTCCTTCCTATTTTTAAAGCTCTTACGATTTGTTTCTTCTTTTTATTTACCCCACCTAAGAGCGATCGCTCCCCATGTAAGGCCACCACCAAAACCGACCATGACGATTAAGTCATTGTCCTTGATTCTTCCCGCTTCCATTTCTTCCACAAGGGCCATTGGAATGGACGCTGATGAAGTATTTCCATATTTATGAACCGTTTTTGTCATTTTTTCAAGCGGGAGACCCAGGCGTTCCCTTGAGGCTTCCATTATGCGTATGTTTGCTTGATGCGGAACAAGCAGATCCACATTTTCCTTTGTCAAACCAGCTTTGTCCAATACACCCAGGCTGGATTCCCCCATCTGACGGACAGCAAATTTAAATACTTCACGTCCATTCATATGAATGAAATCTCCTTCCTGTAATAGGTGCTTCCCGCCAGTTCCATCTGCGCCTAATTCAAAGGAAAGGACCCCTTTGCCATCAGAGACAGGTCCAAGTACAGCTGCACCCGCTCCGTCACCAAAAAGGACAGCAGTATTACGGTCTTCCCAATTGGTTACTTTCGAAAGTTTTTCAACACCGACAATCAACACATGCTTATATGCACCTGTCTTAATAAATTGCTGTGCCGTGATCATTGCATACATAAATCCGGCACATGCCGCACTTACATCCATTGCAGCTGCCTTCATCGCTCCCAATTTCTCTTGAATCATGCAAGCGACAGAAGGAAACGACTGATCAGGTGTAACGGTAGCCACAAGAATCATATCTATCTCTTCAGCCGAAATTTCCGCATTTTTCAATGCAGCCTTTGCGGCTTCATAAGCCATATCTGATGTATCAATATCATCATTTGCAATTCTTCTTTCCTCGATACCCGTCCTGGTCCGGATCCACTCGTCAGAAGTGTCCATAATTTTTTCTAAATCCGCATTTGTAACGATTTTGTCGGGTAAGTAGCGGCCAAGCCCTAGTATTCCAGCATTCATCTTGCCATCCCCTTATATTTTAATGAGTTATTATAATCATCTATTATTACCTGGTACTAATTTTATATAAAAAAAGACTTCCTTGCAAGAGTTAACAATTTGAAAGGCTAAAGAAATCTCTTTCGGAAGTCGGTCAAGCGCCTATGCCAGGGGAAATTCAGGGACATACATTATAAATAAAAGGAGTAAAGGAGGACTCATTGTGGACATTTTCAATCGCAACCGCGAAAGAAACCCGGATGATCATTTTTCGAATTTGATGTTTGGCAAGAAACCCGAACCGGAGCAAGAGGAATCGAAGGTTGATTACTTGCAATTGATGGCGAGCGTTGAAACATTGATGGGCTTGTACAGTCAATACAAACCGACCATTGATAAAATCAATCTGGATCCATTGATTGCCAAGTTCTTGAAAAAAGAATAAAAAATTAAGGCTGCCCTTTATCGGGACAGCCTGCCTTTAATTAACGCTGAGCATCTTGTTTGCCAAGCTCATAAGCTTCTTGCATTACGCTTTTAAAGAGCTCCATGAATGGCTCTGCCATCTCCATTGAAAATGGAATCCCGCTTGCCTCAAGCTTCGCTTTAGCCTCTGGGAAGTATTTCATGGCGATTCCCATAAATTCAAGAGTTTTATCTGAACTCATTCGCGTTTCCCCCTATCTTTTGAATATTCATCAATTGATTTGTGATGCCTAAATAAAGCTCAATAATATCATAATTCCACAGAACCCTTTCGTAAAGGGCGCACATATAAAATCATGGATATCTTTTGATGTTCTTCCTATCCTTGTACATTATAGTACAAGACATATAGATTAGAGGCAAATATACCGTTTTGTTCTTCTCAAATAACGAAAATATTTTTTTAATCACGCTTTCTCCACTTTTTAAGTAAGTTTAATCGTTTATTATGTTTTTTTTGTAATGCAATGCCTTCTTCCGGTTCCATTTTGCATTGCACTTCAAATATTGTTCCTTTATTGATTTTAGTTGTTGATTGTTGGGGAGTGAATGAATCCATGCTTTCATCAAATATTAGCTTGGCACATTCATTCCAATGATCATCAATAGAGCTGCACAATTGGATGTCCCTATCGTAACCTGAGGTTAGCACCGCTTCCAAAGCATTAACAAAATCAGTGATATAGAGAGCATCAAAGGTATATTCGGCAGCAATTGCCGCTTTGATATCAGACTGCCCAAGCTGATTGATTCCAGCTTCAAAGCTCATGCCTTCCGATTGCCAAGGTCCATAAATCGTCGGTAAAAATATGATTTTTGCGGAATCGATTTCACGAATCGAGCTTAATATGGAATGAAAAATACTGACATCTTTTTCAATGGGCATGAAAAGAACGAAATTGGGCGTTTCATTCTTGCCATTTTTGAATTTCTCAATGAAGGAAACGATTTCGCCTATCAGAAAATCGATTTTCCCCATTTTGCCGCTTTGAATATCGTAGCAAGAGATGAACACCGTGTCCTCCTGTGAAATATCCAATAATTTAAGTTTATTTATCGGAAAGTATATAAAATTTGAATTCCTTCCTATTTCAAGTTCTTTTTCTTCCATAATATATTGATTTGCTTCGGAATCATCCCAATCGATTCCAATTACTTCTTTCCCTTGGTTCAAAAAATATTGAGTCACATAGAATCCCACAAATCGATAAGTGCCAATGACAATGTTTGTTTGCATAAATACAGCCTCCTCGTATGCCATCAAGCCCACTTCACCTGGCACGTCTAGTTTTTTTAGATGCTGTATCGTATGCAAACTATTGTAAAAATATATCTCTTCTCATAAAATCTCTTCATTCTCATTGAAAAACTTTTGTATTTGATAGGGGATTTTATAACGTTTTTCGGGCAATATATACGTCAGCTGCAGGTCTGCTTTTCTTGCCAGTTGGATTTGCCGATAAAGGGAGGCTTGCTCTTTCCGTAAGCTTCCAAAAACCTGAATCACTTTCATGGGGATATTCTCTGCGATTACTGAATCTTCAGTGTCCAGGATATGCTGCTCACATTCCGCAGGCTCAAGCTCATATGCAGCAGCAACCTCGGATAGCCACTTTTTATAGAAGAACTTATTTTCCTTTTCTTTCTCCAATTGTGCTTTCAAGGAAAAAACCGGATCAATCAATACGACAGACCGAATTTTATTTCCAAGTTCATTCATTAGCTTTAGGGCAAGTAGTGCGCCTGTCCCCTCTGCCAATATATGAACCCTTTGATTGACTATTTCTTTTTTCATGAAAAGAATATATAGGTTAAGGGAAAGGTCCAGTGCTTTAGGACTGCCCCAGTTGGCTCCGTGAAAATTGGATGAAAACAGCGTGTATCCATATTCCTTTAAATATTCCAATATCTGCAGCCTCCCAGGATGCTGCAGCCAAAAGCTGCTGTCTTTTTCGACAAAATGACTGCGGTCTCCAATTACCATTACGGAAAAACCACTGGGCCGCTCTGGATAATAGATGATATTCCACTGGTCATCAATTTGAAAAGTTCGTTGTTCCATCGTTCTAACTCCTTTATGGAATATTACTACTATATTAATTTATGAAGAAAAATAGAAAGGGTCAGTGGAAACGCCTAACTTCTTATCTTAAATTAAGCAAGCAGGGACGATTTTTGTTTTTATTTTCCCCTATAATTTCCTTTTTGAAGTTTTGAACCAACTTGTATGCCAAAAAAAATTCTCTTATGATTTAATGTATTGAATAATTTAAAGGTTATTATTAAAAACACGTTTTAACTGTATATTAATTATGGTAAGATAAAAATGAATGTAGTGGAATGAGGTGAAATTCGATGCGTTATGCTTGGACAATTTTTTGGACATTCTTATTAGTGCATATGACTGTATATGTTGTTTCTTCCATGATCGGAGTTTCATACGATGCTGCCCAGGGAACGATTTTAGGATTGGCTGCTGCTATCCTGATTCTTATCATCCCTGCTATCTTGCCTGCTGGGCCAGCTAAAGACTCCCATCAACACTAAGAAGCAAAAGAGGACATCCTTTTTAGGATGTCCTTTTTGTTATACCATACTTTGCTTACGGGTAAACTGCATGGCAACGTTTTTATATGAGGACCAATTCATCATGATCATAATCAATCGTGATTCCTTCTTTAAGCTCAACAGTCCCAGCTATGATTTTACGGGCGATTTTCGTTTCGAGATGCTTTTGGATGAATCGCTTCAGCGGTCTTGCTCCATATACCGGATCATATCCCTGGTCCGCAATGAATTCTTTAGCCGCTTTTGTGACGTTGAGGACTATATTTTGTTCAGTTAACCTCACTTGTAATTGATGAACCATTTTATCTACGATTTCAACGATTTCTTGTTTTGTCAGAGGTTTGAATAAAACAATATCATCAACTCGATTCAAAAATTCCGGACGGAAATGTCCTCTTAATTCTTTAAAGACCTGATCTTTTATTTCTTCTTCAATGCCACCATCCACCCGGTTGGATTGCAATAAGAAATGGGAACCGATATTGGAAGTCATGATGATCACCGTATTTTTACAGTTGATTGTCCTGCCTTGGGAGTCTGTTATTCTTCCATCATCCAACATTTGCAGTAAAATATTGAAGACTTCCGGATGCGCCTTTTCAATTTCGTCCAATAATATGACTGAGTAGGGGTTTCTCCTAACAGCCTCCGTAAGCTGGCCGCCTTCCTCAAATCCAACATAACCGGGAGGTGCACCAACAAGTCGGGACACGGAATGTTTCTCCATATATTCCGACATATCAATTCGAATCATATGTTCCTCACTATCGAATAATGTTTCTGCCAAAGCTTTTACCAATTCAGTTTTACCGACACCAGTCGGCCCAAGAAAAATGAATGAACCGATTGGTCTGTTTGGATCTTTTATTCCAGCCCTTGCTCTTAAAACAGCATCGGATACGAGTTCCACCGCTTCTCCTTGACCGATTACCCGTTCATGCAGGATATCTGATAGGCGAAGCAGCTTCTCCCTTTCACTTTCCACCAGCTTGCTTACCGGAATCCCTGTCCACCTTGCCACAATCGAGGCAATTTCCTCCTCCGTCACTTCCTGGCGAAGCAATCGTGATTCCTGTTTTTCCTTTTCCAATTCGTCTTCCATTGCTTCCAATTCTTTTTGAAGCTGCGGAATCCTTCCATGCCGAAGTTCAGCTGCCCGGTTAAGGTCATAGTCATTCTCTGCCTGTTCCAGTTCATGACGCAGTTTCTCAAGCTCTTCACGTTTGTCCTGCACCTTTTGAAGCGCTGATTTCTCCATTTGCCACTTGGATTTCATGCTATTCGCTTGATCCTGAAGTTCTGATAGTTCTTTTTGAAGCCCTTCCAGCCTTGCTTTGCTTTGAGGGTCGTCTTCATTTTTCAGGGCCGCTTCTTCAATTTCAAGTTGCATGACTTTTCTCGTGATTTCATCCAACTCGGATGGCATGGAGTCGATTTCCATGCGGATCATCGCACAAGCTTCATCCACTAGATCGATCGCTTTATCCGGTAAAAATCGCTCCGTTATATATCGGTTCGAAAGGACAGAGGCTGCAACGATCGCCCGATCATGTATCCTGACGCCATGATGAATTTCAAACCGTTCCTTTAATCCCCGCAAAATTGAAATCGTATCTTCAACATCCGGTTCAGGAACCAGAACCTGTTGGAAACGGCGTTCCAAAGCCGGATCCTTTTCAATATATTGCCGATATTCATCAAGGGTCGTTGCACCGATACAATGCAGCTCACCACGCGCAAGCATCGGCTTTAACATATTTCCGGCATCAAGGGCGCCATCCGTTCTTCCTGCACCGACAATTGTATGCAATTCATCAATGAATAAGAGAATTTTCCCATCACTCTTCTTGATCTCATTCAACACCGCTTTTAGGCGTTCCTCAAATTCACCTCGGAATTTGGCCCCTGCGACAAGTGCACTCATATCGAGTGAAAAAACGGTCTTATCCTTTAAACCTTCCGGCACATCCTTCCTGACGATCCTTTGAGCCAACCCCTCGACAATCGCGGTTTTACCTACTCCAGGTTCTCCTATTAATACAGGATTATTTTTCGTTTTCCGTGAAAGGATCCGGATGACGTTACGGATTTCCGTATCTCGACCGATTACTGGATCGACCTTACCCGATTTAACCTCAGCAACGAGATCTCTGCCGTATTTTTTCAGTACTTCATAAGTGCTTTCAGGATTTTGACTAGTCACTCGCTGATTCCCCCTTATATCGCTTATAACCCGTTTTGCTTTATCATAATCAATTCCATATGATGAAAATAGCCTGTTTACATTCGTTCTATTGACTTGCAAAGACGCAAGCAGTATATGTTCGACAGATAAGTATTCATCCTCCCACTTCTGCATTTCCTTTTCGGCAGCCGTCAGAATTTGCTGTAGGGAGGATGACATGTAAACCTGGGAAACACCCCCGCTCACTTCCGGTAATCTATCCAATTCCTTATTCAGCTCTATATCAAATAGATTCACCGATTTACCAGATTCCGATAAAATCCTGATTAATAAACTTTCATCCTGCTCCATTAAGGCCTTTAATAAATGAAGCTCCGTCAGCTCGGGATTCCCTCTTTCATTGGCTAGCTCCTGACCGCCAGTGAATGCCTGTTGGGTTCTCTCCGTCATTTTATTAATATCCATCTTGAAACCTCCCATTCATCTATATCATGAACGAATCCCCACTGGGTTTGACCAATTTTGACCTTTATATTTTCATTATACTTCTAATTCTCCCCATGTAAAGGAAAGTTATAAGAAATGCAGTAGTTTGGAAAATAAACGGAAAAAGCCTTTCTTCATATAGAAGAAAGGCAGAACCATTTGTAACATGGATACATTCCTTTATGGATGAAACAAAATGGTTTATGCTTTCACGGCCGTTTTATTGTAACCATGAAATTCATCGACGAATTGGAAATCCCTATCCGTCCGACCTGCAAGGATCGTATCTCGAAGCAGAATGCCTGCATCGGTCGTATTGTGGATGATTTCCCCCCACATTCTTGCACTCGTTTGAACATTAGCCGTACGTGGAATGCGTTCCTCCTGGTATTCCAAAAATGCCTGTTCAATGTCATTCCCATGCTTATGGAGCATATCAGACAAATAAGCTGCATCTTCTAAAGCCTGGCAAGCGCCTTGTGCCAAGTATTGAAGCATCGGATGTGCCGCATCGCCCATAAGCGTAATTCTTCCTTTTGTCCAATTATCAATTGGGAAACGGTCATACATCGGCCAACGGCGTTGTCTTTGAATGAATGAAATCGCATTCTGAACAAGCTCACAAGTTCCGGCAAATACACGGTCCATTTCTTCCGGTGTTCCCCATTGATCTGTTTTTTCGTTTTCTTCCGTATATTGAGAACTTTTGAAAACCACTACTTGGTTATAAAGTTCTCCCCTTCTAACCGGATATTGAACAAGATGAAGGTCTGGCCCAATCCACATGTATACATCATCTAAATCCCCATGGCTCGTAACCTCCTCCATCGGGATCGCTCCTCTGTATGCAACATATTGAGAGCAGACCGGCTGATCTTCCACAAAAAGTTTCCGTGCCTTGGACCATAATCCATCGGCTCCAATGACAGCAGTTCCTGAATGTTGGGACCCGTTGGCAGAAGTAACCGTCACTTCACCTTCATACTCTACTGTCTCAATAATGGTTTGATTCGTGACCAGTTCGATATACGGGTTCTTTTCACAGGCTTCAGCCAATACTTTATGCAAATCGGAACGATGCAAAACAACATACGGAGCTCCATATCTTTCTTTATAAACATCACCTAAATCCAAAGCGGAAAGCTCTTTTCCGGAAAAGGCGTCCATCAGCACCAATCTTTTTGGAAATACTGCAATATCATTGATTTTATCCATGACACCTAAACGCTGCAATACGTTGGTGGCATTTGCTGCAAGCTGAATCCCTGCACCAATTTCCCCAAATTCGGGAGCTTGTTCCAGGACTTTTACATACTGTTTTGTTTCTGCAATTCCTAAAGCAGTTGCCAATCCGCCAATTCCCCCACCGATAACGATGAATGGTTTTTTTTCTGTGTTCATCATCAATTCCCCCTATATTAGTTGCTTTTAGCCAAAGTTGCGGACCACTACCACAGTAAGCGTTTTCATTCGAATGGCATTCATCTATTCACTAGTATCTTAGCTGAAGATTCCAAATCGATTATTTTCAAACCAAAACAGGCTTGAATTCACTTTCAACCTTTTGGTACCCATTGTTTGTGTCTAATGCTTGTTGCTGTTCCAAATCGAATCTTTCCATTATTGGTAGGTCGTTTACCGAGAATAAGTAAGAATCAGCTTCTGCAACGTGCTCATGCCATGCCCAATTCGGAACGACGAAATAATCTCCCTTGGACCAGTCAAAACGCACTCCATTAATGACCGTATATCCTGATCCTTGGTGCACTTGATAAATCGTGGAATGGGTATGGCGATGGGCTTTCGTATGGAAACCTTTAGGAAGTTTCTGCATCCATGCCCCCATCGTCGGATTGGCCGTCTGGCCATTTGATGGATTGATATATTCCACGGCAAAACCTTCATATGGATCCGGTTCAAAATTCATCAATCCTTCTATCGCTGCTTTGGTGCCTTTCCACTTGTAGTTGGCAAGCGGTGCCACTTGTGAATAACGGTCGGATACTGGACGAACCATTCCGCCTTGATAACGGAGCTCTGAAAAATTATCCGGCCGCTTAGGCGTTTCAATCCGATCTGGATATGGTTCAAAGAAAGTGCCGCCTATGGAATAGATGGTTGGGATATCAAGGGCATCCATCCAAATCATTGGTTTTTCCCCAACATGGCCATGACCATGCCATAAGTTTTTAGGCGTGATCAAAAAATCGCCTTCTTCCATGAAGATTCTTTCTCCCTGCACGATGGAGTAGGCACCTTCACCATCCGTAATGAAACGAAGTGCACTTTGGGAATGACGGTGGGAAGGGGCCACTTCACCTGGCAACAGTAGCTGGACAGCTGCATAAAGCGTTTGTGTTGTCGAAGCCCATCCCCAAGGCTGGCGATAAGTAAGGCCAGGATTTTGAAAATAAATCGCCCTGCGCTCCCCGCCTCGGTCAGGTGTGAAGATTTCAGCCGCTTCCATCAATTTTTTTGTCAAAAGCTCTTCTTTCCATAAATAAGCATGCGCATGAGGTTTAGGTTCATGGTCCATCAGAGCGGGAATGGCTTCCCACAGCGGCCCAAGGTTATACTGCTGAATATCCTTTGTAAAATCTTTTACGATTGTACTATTCATGTATTCCGATTTTTCAGCCATATTAATCCCTACTTTCTTTTTTATCTTGCCTCACTGGATTTTAGAAAGATTTCGCTTAATTTGATCATAATGTCCTGAAACATGCTCATCGATGAAGTGATCGACTATATAAGAAACTGGTTTGTTTCCGAATTTAGCGAAATTCCGGTGTGGCGATTCTTTTGATAGTGTTTCTTCATCTAAATTCCCGAGACCGCTCTCCACTTTATATTTAAGCTCCTCCACTTGCTTCATGACATCATCCACAGCAAGTTTGTCTGTATCGGCAACCGCCGCCAATCGGGCTGGATCTTGCAATCCACGCCCCCATTCGGCTCCAGGCATCGCTATTACAGTTTCCACTTCACCTAACCAATAAGGAATGGCTTCAGCTAAATGGGAAAGTATCTGCATGATCGACCATTCATCCTCTGCCGGTTTAAATCGGATCGTTTCTTCCGGTAGGTTTGCCGTTGTCTCAAGAATATGGTCGATGGATTGTTGCACTGATTGGATTGATGTCCCGATTTCCTGATAAGCCATTTTATTCTCCCTCCCCGACACGTCTCACACGGTTTTCAAGATAACCTATTTTGTCGATTTCGATTTTGACAACGTCACCATCTTTCAAGAACACTTGTGGATCACGGGCTACTCCTACCCCACCCGGTGTTCCTGTTAGTACGATGTCACCTGGTTCAAGAGTCATTAAGTTCGATAAGAATTCAACTAGATACTTCACATCGAATACGAAGTTGGATGTATTCGTTTTTTGGCGTTCTTCACCATTTACCGTTAATCGGACATTCAAGCCCGATGGATCGGACAGTTCATCGGAAGTGACTAACCAAGGCCCCATCGGAGCACTTCCTTCAACCGTTTTCCCTTGTAGCCACTCAAGTGTACGCCGTTGGATATCACGGTAAGTGACATCATTCGCAATTGTATAACCAGCTACATAATCAAGAGCATCTTCTTTTGAAACATTACGTGCCCTTTGTCCGACAACAAAAGCGAATTCCGCTTCATAATCCAGTTGTTCCGAGATTGGGAAAAACGGTATATCATCCTGGGGACCGATAACTGTATTGGCGAACTTTGCGAATACTACAGGGAATGGCGGCAGTTCACGGCCCATTTCAGCAATGTGTTCACGGTAATTATGGCCGACACAAATAATTTTGCTTGGCTTTTGGACAGGGGCCTCAAGCTTTATATTTTCAATTTCATGTACCAATTGATGTCTGAAAGAATCACGATTGTTAATAGCGTAGTCTGCAGCCTTTTGCGCGATGGAAAGGCTTTCATTCCCTCCCTGTAAAAACTCCTCCATTGTTGCAGGGACATAAGCGTCAGCAATTTGTTCACTGCGAAGTTTCCCTTCGCTTTCAAGAAGCGCTTGATAGGCATAGTTCAAGTCAACGACTACATTTTCCGGGTAAATTGCACCGATGCGTTTAAATCCTTGACTGCTGAACGTTACTAATTTCATATTCATTCTCCTTTATTAATCTGGATTTTTTTAAAACCTCTTTTTGATGCCAACATCCTAATTCTGCTGGATTTGCTTCGCAAACTAGAATTTGAATGACGTACACCTTATCTATTTCACTTATAGATAACATTGTTCACTATTTATATAAATGATAACTTAATTTTCGGAATACTGTCAAGAAAGTATTGCAAATTTTTGTGCAAATGTTATCATCTACACCATTATCAGTACTGCGGAATCCAAAAGTTCGTTATTCATTTAATAGGAACGTATATTGATAGCTTCAAGCATCCGGCGGTTTTTCTATTGATTTTCATGTATATTTTACATATTCTGATATACTAGACCTAAATTAAAACAGATTAGGGAGATTGATTTATGGAAATCGTAAAATCCGGTTCGACGATTCAATCATTACAAATAGGGATGAGCATCATAGATTTACTTGCTTCCCACAGAACTCCTTTAAGATTCTCTGATATTCAGGAATTAACGGAGATAACGAAAAGTAACCTCTATAAGTATTTGAATACTTTGACTCAACTTGAGTTACTATATCGCGATAAGACAACCGGTATGTATCACCTTGGGAGCAAATTGATTCAATACGGAATGGCAGCGATAGGAAATGAGGATATAACGAGCAGAATAACTCCTTATTTACAGGAAATCAGTCACCATACTTCCTGCACGGTCCTTTTTTCCGTTTGGACATATGATGGACCAATCACGGCAAAAATATGGAATTCCAATCAAAACTTAAACATAGGGGCACAGTTAGGTACACGACTTCCGCCATCATCCTCTTCCGGAAAGGTATTCACTGTATTTCAGGATCCTTCCTTGACAGCGGAATGGATTGAAAAAGATCGTAATGTTACGGGCTCGTTCCTTAATGAAACGAATGAATATGATGAAATTCGGACATACAAAATAGCTTTTGCCAAAGAGCCACTTGTACCATCCGTTTCCTCCATGTCCATTCCGGTTTTTAATTATAATTCGGAATTGTTGGGAGCAATCACTGCCGTTGGGTTCACCGAAAACATTCCTGATCATTATGAAGATCCTTTAAGTGTCTATTTAAGGAAAAGCTGTTTGGAAATCTCGAATATATTCGGTTATTCCGCTGAATAGAAAAAAAGCAGGAAGAAGGATGGCGACCATTCCTTTTTCCTGCTTTTTGATGTTTCATGGCTTCCGCTTATAGGTCCATATCCGATTATGATTGGATGTTTCAGGAAAAGAATCCCCTGCATCCAGCTTTACCATTTTCGGATTCACTACCGTGCTGCCCGTTTCACCGATTTCTACGTAGGTCCCATTATTCGGTGCCTTCTGACCTGGCTTAAATTGACGATTTTGCCCCATAGATTTCACCCCTTTACATGCTTTCCCTGTTATTATTACCAGGTTCCTACCTTTCATGTCAGAAAAATTAGGAACATACAGGAAATTCGGCTGAATTAAAAAGCGTCTGTTCTCTGAGAGACGTCTTTTTAAGTTTTTAAAAATTGACCGCCGATTGGAACGTAGGGCACTCGCTTTCCGGGGCGGTCCGCCCTCGGCGCCATTGCGACTGCGGGGTCTCCCTTGGACGCGCTTTTCCCGCAGGAATCTCGAACACCAGCTCCAATCAACTTTGTTTTACCATTAAAGATAGAGCCTTTTACCTGCAGTCTTTTTTGTTTTAATATAGATGGATTAAAACTCGAGGTATAGGGATGCTTTTCTAACCATGGTTCTATTTTAGCGAGATCAATTTGAAATGATTACTTTAGATCAACTGGTACCATAGAACCATTTGTTTCGTAAAATGAAGGCAACAATTAGTGTCTTTTTCATTTAAACTTGATGGGAGATATGTTTTAGAGGTAGGGTGCCCAAGTATTTATCCAGTTATTATTCTCTAACTGCTACAAATAAAATCAAAAAGGTTTCGGAATGAGACCATTCCGAAACCTTTTTTCTACAAACTGAGTGACTGCTCTCTGAAGTAAGCTTTTTTGGTTAAGACATTAAGTCCACCAGGACCGCCTTTTGGGCATGAAGGCGATTTCCGGCTTGGTGGAAAACGACGGAATTAGGACCATCGATGACTTCAGCCGTAACCTCTTCCTCCCGATGTGCAGGCAGGCAATGCATGAATAAATAATCTTCTTTAGCAAGTTTTACCAGATCACCATTAATTTGATAATCGTTAAAAGCTTCTAAGCGAATACCATTCTCGATTTCCTGCCCCATGGAAGTCCAAACATCCGAATAGACGATATCCGCATCTTTTATGGCCTCCGAAGCTGAGGTTGTCACCAAAATTTCACTGCCAGTCTCTTCTGCCACTTTTTTAGCATAGGCGACGACCTTTTCATCAGGTTTATAGGCGTCAGGACACCCAATGGAAAAATCCATTCCCATTTTTGCACAGCCTACCATCAATGAATTCGCAACATTATTGCCATCACCGATATAACTCATCTTCAAGCCTTTTAACTGCCCTTTTATCTCGATGATCGTCAAGAAGTCTGCAAGTACCTGACAAGGATGTGCAAGATCTGTTAACCCATTGATGACTGGGATAGAAGCATTTTCTGACAATTCCAGGATTTTTTCATGCTCGAAGGTACGAATCATGATGCCATCAATGTATTCAGAAAGAACTTTTGCAGTATCGGAAATCGTTTCACCACGTCCAATTTGCAGGTCATTGCCACTTAGGAACAAAGCGTGCCCGCCAAGTTGCATCATGCCCACTTCAAAAGAAACACGGGTACGGGTAGACGATTTTTCAAAGATCATCCCCAGCGTTTTCCCTTTTAAAGGCGTATATTCTTCACCTGCTTGCAATTTGCCTTTAATGGTCTGCGCTAGCTTTAACAAATCTGCAATTGCCGTTGGTGTGGACTCTTTCATGGTCAAAAAATCTTTTCCATTTAAAATCTTCGCTTGTGTCGGTGCCGTCATTGAACTCATACGTGTGACACTCCTTTCGAATATGGTATAAGCCATTCCTGAAGCGAGGTAACCCCTGGATCGGCATTCTCCACCGATTGCAGATAGGCCTTGAACGTCTCTTCTTCCGTAAAAGCAAGCAGTCGATATTTCGCTGCAAGTAACCTTAGCTGCTTATCTTCCTCCGTTGTTCCATATGCCAAAACGACCGCCGCATTTCCTTCATTTAACCATTCATCAAAATCTGAATTCCCCAATGTCAAACCTGCTTCTTTGATTTGCACTAACAGGTCTTCACTTAATTGAACTGATTCTGATTGATAAACGCCTGTGGTATGATTAGCTTTTTGAGCATGGAACACTTTTGTCAATGCTTCATTTACCGTTTCCCCGATGGCGATTCCTTCACCTGTTGATTTCATTTCCGGACCTACCTTCGAATCAAGTCCGCTTAATGCAAAAGTAGAGAATACGGGATATTTGACAACTGCATATGGAATTTCATCCATTAAGCCCGTTTTTTCGAAAGCATTCGACAATGAATATTTCCCAAGCAATATTTTTGTCGCTATTTGCACCAAAGCTACATCGGTCACTTTACTGATGATTGGAATTGTTCGACTTGCACGAGGATTCACTTCCAATACGTATACACTATTTCCTTCGATCACGAATTGGATGTTCATAAGACCTTTATAACCAAGTTCACTAACTAGTTTTTTAGCATAAAGGGTCATTTTATCTTTAATATCATCCGTTAAGGATTGAGCTGGCAATATGGCCATGCTATCTCCTGAATGGACGCCTGCTTTTTCTATATGTTCGGCAATGATGGGAATATAAACATCATTTCCATCAGCAATCAAATCGATTTCGGCTTCCTTCCCTGGAATATAGGAATCGATCAACACGGGATAGACTAGTGCCGTTCCATTAGCCATTCTATTCAACAAGCTTTCTTTAGAGCCGATGATTTCCATTCCCTGGCCGCCAATTACATAGGATGGGCGTAAGAGTACTGGAAAGCCGATGGCCTCTGCCCGGGAAATTAATTGTTCTTCTCCATTAGCCATTGAACCTGGTACATGGGGGATATCAAGTTTTTGAAGAAGCTGATAAAAACGATCACGATCTTCTAATTGATCAAGTGTATCGAAGGATGTCCCCAACAAATTGACACCGTATTCTTCAAGGCCTTTAGCAAGGTTTATCGCAGTCTGCCCGCCAAATTGGACGATAACATCTTTTATGTCTTCCGCTTCTATCACATTAAGAACATATTCAAGGGTCAACGGTTCGAAATAAAGGCGATCTGCTGTCGCAAAATCCGTGCTTACCGTTTCCGGATTATTATTGATCATGATCGTTTCAACATTTTCATCCTGGAGTGCATAAACACCGTGAACTGAACAGTAATCAAACTCTATTCCCTGTCCGATGCGGATCGGGCCGCTGCCAATCATCAAGACTTTCTTTTTATCCGTTTTTTGCTGTTCGTTCTCACCAAAATATGTTGAATAGTGATAGTTTGTATGTGATTCGAACTCGGCTGCACATGTATCAACCGTTTTGTAGACCGCCGTAACACTTAGTGATTTCCTGTGCGCTCTCACTTCCATCTCATTTACTTTCCATACGGAAGCAAGATAGCGGTCTGAAAAGCCCTTTTCCTTGTATGACTGAAGTTCTTCCCTTGTTACATGATCGATTGCCTTAGCTTCAATCTCCATTTCGCTTTGAATCAATGAAGCAAAGGATTTAAGGAAGAAATAATCTATGGCTGTCGCTTCATGAATTTCTTCAATCGTCACGCCTTTTCTAAGCATTTCAAAAATGACAAAGATTCGTTCATCCGATTTTTCGGCAAGCTTTCCCCAAAGTTCAGGAACGGTTTTATTTTTCAGTGATGATAGCTGCAGCCCAATCGTTTTCAATTCCAAAGAATCGATGGCCTTTTGGACTCCCCCCTCAAAGCTGCGGTGTAAAGCCATGACTTCACCAGTTGCCTTCATCTGTGTTCCCAATTTGCGGTCGGCGGTCGTGAATTTATCGAATGGCCACCTCGGGAACTTCACCGCTACATAGTCAAGCGCAGGTTCGAAGCTTGAATATGTGCTTTTCGTTACAGGATTGATGAGCTCCGATAAATCGTAGCCGATAGCGAGCTTTGCCGCTATGCGGGCTATGGGATAACCTGTTGCTTTTGAGGCTAGTGCCGATGAACGGCTGACGCGCGGGTTCACTTCTATTAAATAATATTGCTTGCTATTCGGATCAAGTGCAAATTGAATGTTACATCCGCCTATGATCCCTAAAGCAGAGATGATTTTAATGGATGCGGCACGCAGCATCTGAAACTCATCGTCCGATAAAGTCTGTGATGGTGCCACGACGATCGAATCACCTGTATGGATCCCTACCGGATCGATATTTTCCATATTACAGATAGTGATGCACGTATTGTTGCCATCTCGCATAACCTCATATTCGACTTCCTTAAAACCAGCAATGCTTCTTTCAATCAAGCATTGTGTAATTGGACTTTCTTGCAGTCCGCCCCGTACAAGTTCCTTAAAGGTTTCCGGTGAATCGGCAATACCGCCGCCAGTTCCGCCGAGTGTATAAGCGGGACGAACGATGATGGGGAAACCGATTTTGTCGGCAAAAGCCAGCGCTTCATCAAGAGTATGGACAATCGTACTGTCGGGAACGGGTTCGCCTATTTCAAACATCAACTCACGGAACAGCTCACGATCCTCCCCTTTTTTGATAGAGTCGATTGGAGTTCCCAATAATTTGACCTTATATTTTTCAAGTATTCCAGCATCATCCAACTGATAAGCTAGGTTCAATCCTGTTTGACCGCCTAATGTAGCTAGCAGGCCATCCGGCTTTTCTTTGGAAATGATCTTTTCCAGTACATCAACCGTTAAAGGTTCGAAATAAACAGCATCCGCATTCATATCATCAGTCATGATCGTTGCCGGATTGTTATTGACCAGTATGACTTTATACCCTTCTTCCTTTAAAGCGAGGCAGGCCTGTGTACCTGCATAATCGAATTCGGCGGCCTGCCCGATGACAATCGGCCCCGAACCAATCACTAAAATGGTCTGTATCGTGTCGTCCTTAGGCATAAGCTTTTTCTCTCCCGCTATAATCATTTATCATTTGTAAAAAGTCTTTGAATAGTAATGAACTCTCGATAGGTCCTGGATTTGCCTCTGGGTGGTACTGGGTAGTGAAGATTGGCAAGTCTTTATGCATGAGTCCCTCAACCGTGTTATCATTCACGTTTCTGAATCTCACTTGAAGCGATGTTCCTTGCAAGCTCGGTTCATCAACCTCATAACTATGATTCTGCGAACTCATATACACCTGTTTCGTTTTCAAATCGACCACGGGCTGATTCGCACCACGATGTCCAAACAGCATTTTTTTTGTATTTCCACCTAAGGCAAGGGCCGTTAATTGATGACCGAGGCAGATGCCCATCGTTGGAAAACTCGTAATGATCTTTTTTATGTTTCCTAAAAGGTATTCAAGCTGTTTTGGATCCCCAGGCCCATTTGAAAGCAAAATACCATCTGGCTTCAAGTCCTTGATTTGCTCGAATTCCGTATCGAATGGTACAACAGAGACTCGGCAGCCTTGAGCGACCAATGAATCCAAGATTGATTTTTTATAACCGAAATCGATCATCACAACGTGCTTGCCGCCTTCACCAAATTTCTCGACAACCTTTGTGGATACCTCAGCTACATGTGCTGATAAACCATTCAGGCTGGGTACGACAGTGTATTTTTCATCAGCTGTGATGACTGCCTGCATGGAACCTTCCTGTCTTATATTCTTAACGACCGCTCTTGTGTCCACATGGCTTAAAAGAGGAATGTTCCACTTGTCTAAATATTCACCAATTGAATATTTAGCCTGATAATGGGAATGGCTCATATTTCCTTCATATACAATCACACCGGCAACATGCGGCTTTTTACTTTCAAAATCATGTTCATTGATTCCGTAATTTCCGATTAGTGGGTATGTGAAGATGACAATCTGGTCCTTATATGAAGGATCTGTCAACACTTCTTGATATCCGGTCATTCCTGTAAAAAAGACAATCTCTCCAGCGATTGTTTTTTCAGTCGATGTAGTCAGCAGTTCCCCTTCAAAGACGGAACCATTCTCTAAATGTAGATAGCTTTTCATGATTTTCACCTCTTTAGATGATGTATATTTATATATACAATAGCATAATTATTCATTTTATTCTATAAAAATTCAATTAATTTAGACAGTTTGTTTTATTGCCAATACTTTTTTAATTTTATTTATCGCCGTATCGATCTCCGATTCGGAAACAGTCAGGGATGGAAGTAAACGAAGTACTTTAGGACCTGCACTCAATACAAGTAAGCCCTCTTCTTGCAATTCCATTAAAAACACTTGAACATCTTGTTTACATTCAATTCCGACCATCATTCCCAGACCGCGAATCTCTTTCACTTCTTCGATGCCTTTCAATGCTTTTGCCAATTCGCTCTCAAGGTATTCCGCCTTTTTAACGGTTTCTTTTAAAAACCCTGATTGGAAAATTTCCTTTAATACAGCTTCGGCTGCTGAGACACTAACTGGATTCCCTCCAAAAGTGGATCCATGACTTCCAGGGTCAAAGAATACAGACAACTCTTCCTTCCCAATCATCGCCCCGATTGGCAGGCCATTTCCCAACCCCTTTGCCGAAGTGATGATGTCCGGCAGGATATTGAAATGCTGGAATGCAAATGGCTTTCCTGTACGTCCTATCCCAGTCTGAATTTCATCTATGATAAGGAGAGCTCCGTGTTCTTGGCATTTAGTTTGAATCGCGTCCAGATATGATTGCTGTACAACATGGATGCCGCCTTCTCCTTGAACGATTTCAATCATTACAGCTGCCGTATTTTCATCGATGGCCGCTTTCATGGCATCTTGATCATTAAATGGGACATATTCGAACGAAGCTAGCATCGGTCCGAAACCAGTCTTGATTTTTTCCTGTCCCGTTGCAGCCATCGTTGCAAACGTACGGCCATGGAAAGACTGCTGACACGTGACAATCTTGCTTTTACCGGTAGCTTTACGTGCTAGTTTGATGGCCGCCTCATTCGCCTCGGCACCGCTGTTGGCAAAGAACACCTGACTTAAACCAGAGGCATCAGCCAGCATTTTTGCTGTCCGTTCCTGTATGGAACTTTGAAACATGTTCGATACATGCCAATATTTATTAAGTTGTTCCGTCACGGCCATTTTTACCAACTCATGACAATGTCCAAGATTCAAAACCCCGATTCCGGATGTGAAATCCAGATATTCTTTACCTGTTTCACTCGTAATCTTCAATCCTGACGCTTTTCTTGGCTCAATGTCCCACCTAGCGTATGTAGGAAATAAAGAACTCATTGAAATACCCCTTCTTCCTGAAGAAATTTTGTACCGATGAATTGTCCGCCTTGATAAAAATGATCTTTCCCACTAACGATCATCACTTCTTCAATCCCTTTATTCAGCACCGACAAGGCTGTATTGACTTTCGGGATCATTCCGCCATGGATACTTCCATCCATGATCAAATTCTTCGTTTCCGTTTCATTCAATTTCTCAATGATCTGCCCATTCTTCAAGACCCCTTGAACATCGGTCACAAATAAACACATGTCAGCCGATAGTGCCTTAGCTACAGACCCGGCAGCCATATCGGCATTCACATTTAGTTTATTGCCCTCTTCTGTAGATGAGATGGGCGTCAATACCGGACAATAGCCTTTTTCGAATAAAAGTCCGAATAATTCCGTATTGACTTGTTGTATTTTACCAACAGCCCCAAGTTTCTGTTCATCGATATAATCACCTGTGAGAATCCCGCCGTCCGAGCCATTTAAACCGACTGCCTTGATGCCATGGGCTTCCAATTTATGAACCAGGCTGCGGTTCGATTTTCCTGCCAGCATAAGTTCCACAATTTCCAGCACTTCTGTGGTCGTTTTTCTTAACCCATCTTCAAATACTGGTTCAATTTCAAATTTTTCAAGCATTGAATTTATATCAGGGCCGCCCCCATGCACAAAGACAATATGGTATCCGCGGTTTTGTAACTCTTTAATACTATTGAAAAACGACTCCGATAACTCATTGATGATGCTGCCGCCACACTTTATGACTAATATGTTCATACTTTTCACCTCTTACGAACGATAGCTTCCGTTTATTTTCACATAATCATAGGTTAAATCGCAGCCCCATGCCGTGCCTGATTCATTACCATCTTTCAAATAAACATGAATGATGATACTTTCATTTTCCAAGTATGCTTTGGCTTCTTCCTCAGAAAACATAATCGGCTCACCGTCTTTAAGTACGACGATATCACCAAAAACGATTGTTGTTTGATCCGGATTGAATCCCACTCCGCTTCTTCCCATTGCAGCTATGATTCGTCCCCAGTTTGCATCCGCTCCAAAAGCTGCCGTTTTCACAAGATTTGAACCGACGATCGTCTTCGCCATCATCTGTGAATCTTGTTTCGTATGCATGCCATGAACATTCACTTCTATCAGTTTAGTCGCACCTTCTCCGTCTTTCGCAATTTGTTTGGCGAGGTTTTCGGAAGTTTGTTTTAATAATTCCAGGAAGATGGACCATTCTGGATGGTCAGGTGTCAAAGGTTCATTGTTCGCTTCTCCATTCGCGAGCACTAACACCATGTCGTTCGTTGAACAGTCGCCATCAACCGTGATTTGATTGAATGTATCATTGGTAATCGAGGATAATGCTTGCTGTAAATCATGCGGTTCAATGACGGCATCCGTCGTAATGAAACCTAGCATTGTGGCCATGTTCGGATGAATCATTCCCGAACCCTTGGCAGCACCGCCCATTTTCACGGTTTTACCGTCGATGATTGTTTCATAACCACAACTCTTCGTTACAATATCCGTTGTTAAAATGGCGGTACCGAAAGCTTCAGCAGCTTCAGGTGTATTTTCTGGCTGCAATGCCTCTATACCGTTTCTTACTTTCTCCATTTCCATGAATTCCCCTATGACTCCCGTTGAAGCCACTGCAAATGAATGGTCCTCCAAACCGAACTTTTGAGCCGCAAGCTTCCTCATTTCATTTGCATCTTTTAAACCTTGTTCACCTGTACAAGCATTCGCACAAGCACTATTCACTACAATGCCGTGAAGTTTTCCAGTAACGGCAATACTGTCTTTCGTTACATTGATTGGAGCGGCTTGAACGACATTTTGTGTATATACGGCCGCGGCTGATGCTGGGACATCGGTAAAAATGATGCCAACGTCCTTTTTAGAATAGCGTAATCCTGCATGGACACCTGATGCTTTGAACCCTTGGGGCATTAAAATGTTTCCTTCTTGAATTTGTTTGATTTCTTCAACTAGCTGTAGTGTATTCATTGGTTCCCTCCATAGTTTACGGATATAACGGACTGTTCCATAGTCCTGCCGTTTCTTCTAGTCCCATTAATATATTTGCATTTTGAATGGCCTGCCCTGCGGCACCCTTCACTAAATTATCAATAACCGAAACCACCGTTACCTTACCTGTTCTTTCATCATAATCGACGCCAATGTCGCAAAAGTTCGATCCGTATACTTGTTTCGTGGATGGAAAGCGATCAAGGGGCTGTACCCGCACAAATGGGTGTCTCTCGTAAACCGTTTCGTACAAATCCTTTAATTCAACATTTGAGGTTTCCCGATTTACCTTTATATACATCGTTGCCATAATCCCTCTTGTCATTGGGACAAGATGGGTATTGAAGGAAATGGGCTGTAAACCTGATGACCATCGCCCAAGCTGTTGCTCGATTTCAGGTATGTGTTGATGTTGATTCACCTTATATATCTTAAAGTTCTCATTCATTTCACTAAAATGGGTGACTGCGGAAGGTGATTTACCCGCCCCTGAAACCCCGGATTTTGCATCGATGATCACATCGGCATCCGCTCCGGCCAATCCTTCAGTGAATAAAGGGGCAAGACCTAATAGTGATGCGGTTGGGTAGCACCCAGGATTTGCAATGATCTTCGCTTTTTTTATAGCTCCGGCATTCCATTCAGCCAAGCCGTATACGGCTTCTTCAATAATATGCTGAGGGGCTGCCGGCTTTTTATACCAGTTTTCGTATTCACCTGGAGTTTGAAGCCTAAGGTCTCCTGATAGGTCGATCACTTTAATGTCGAGGTCAGAAAATTCCGAAATCAATTGCGATGAAACGCCCGAAGGAGTTGCAAGAAATACAATATCTGATTTTTTTGCAATCGCTTCCGGGTCGATTTCTTCTAATGTATCTTTCATATGCATTAAATGTGCATTTTCTTCATATAAATTTCGACCAAATTGGGATGAAGTATGCAATGATTTTATTTTAAATTGCGGATGATTATTCAAAAACCTTATTAGTTCCATTCCTCCATAACCCGTTGCACCTACTATTGATACGTTCATAAAACCATCTCCTATAATTTCAGGTCCCTCTGTCAATCTTTGATTCTATTATTATAAGACTGAATAAAAATAAAATCAAATGTATTTTTATAAAATTATAAACATAAATTTTAAATGAAATATTATCCAACAAAATTACTAGAATTATCCAAACTTGTTGACTACTAGGGTTTTTTCCGTTTAAATCAAAGGTAGTAATTGAGTAATGACGGTTTCTGAAAGGTGGTCATATGCATGAATGAATTATCGTTATCCAATCGGATGCAAGCAATTTTAGATAATAAACAACAAATTAAACATATGGAAAAAGGGCGCTACCTTTTTCATGAGAGCACCCCAGCAAGTGATTTGTATTACATTATAAATGGGAAAGTAGAAGTGAGTAAGGTTGTCCCAGACGGTCGGGAATTAACTATACGCATTAGTTCGGAGAATGATTTGGTTGGGGAGACAGTCTTATTTTCTCAAAATCCTAAATATATGATGAATGCAAAAATGATGGAAGATGGTACTGTCGCGGTTATTTCCAAAGAAGCATTAGAAGAAAAAATCGCCGCCGATAGCCATCTCGCAGTCGAGATGATGACATGGTTATCCGCTCAAAACCGTAAAAATCAGGCTAAATTCCGCGATATGCTCCTGCACGGTAAGAAAGGTGCATTTTACTCCACCCTCATCCGTTTATCAAATAGCTATGGCACTGAAGCGGAAGACGGCAAAGTTATCAATCTTCCCTTTACAAACCAAGAACTCGCCAATTTTTGCGGCACATCCCGCGAAGTAGTCAATCGAATGCTCGCTCAATTAAGGAAAAACAATGTCATCTCCATTAAAAAGGGCCGCATTACGATTCTTGACTTTGACTATTTGAAACAGGAAATCGACTGTGAAAACTGTCCAATAGAAATCTGTACAATCGATTGAATCCTTTTCCATAAAAAGCAGTAATACATAAAGCCTTAATGATCTTAATAATGAATGGAGTTTATTTCAGACTAATCCAACCCCAGGACCATTGAATCATTTTCATTACCTGTATCCTAAATAAAAATGCATAAAAAAAGTATAAACATGGATTTCGCCATTGACCGGCATCAGGTCCTGACAACTATACAAAAAAGGGATGGCATAGCTGCCATCCCTTAATTTTTCATTCGGACGGATTATCCGCCAATGAATGACATTTCGATTTTTTCCTGTTTCTTCACCGTTCCCGCTGCACGCTCATCCGAATAGCGGTCGTCCCTACGGTTCCAAAGTGAAATGATGAACCCTGTCAATTCTTCATCGGTCATGTTTGAACGGAGCAATGACTTCAAGTCATGTCCCTTTCCATTAAACAGGCATGTATATAAACTTCCATTAGCAGAAAGACGTGCACGTGTACAACTTGAACAAAAAGACTCGGAAACCGAGGTAATGAAGCCTACTTCTGCAGTAGTGCCCTTATAGCGGAAGCGTTTTGCGACCTCTCCAAAATAATCTTCTTCAACTGGTTCGAGATCGAATTCGGTTTGGAGCATTGCAAGCAGTTCTTTTTTCGTAATGACATTCTTTAACTGCCAGTCATTTGTATGTCCGACATCCATGAATTCTATATAGCGTAATTGAAGGCCCTCATCTTTACAAAATCGGGCCATCGGCAGGATTTGAGATTCATTGGTTTCTTTTTTGACCACCATATTCACTTTAACGCCAAGCCCTGCTTCTTTAGCAGCAGCGATGCCTTCAATTACGGGCTTTATGCCGATATCCCTGCCGTTCATCTTCTTGAAAAGATCGTCATCGAGGCTGTCCAAGCTGATATTCACCCTCTGCAAACCAGCTTCCTTCAAATTTACGGCATGTTTTTTCAAGAAGACCCCATTCGTGGTCAGTCCAATATCTTCAATACCTTCAATTTTAACGAGATTTGAAATCAGAGTGGTAAGATCTCTTCGGAGTAATGGTTCCCCGCCAGTCAACCTTAGTTTTTTTACCCCTAAGCCTGCGAAGATTTTAGAAAGCCTTACAATTTCCTCATAAGATAATAGCTCACTTTTAGGCAGGAACTGAAAATTCTCGTGAAAAATTTCAGCAGGCATGCAATACTGGCAGCGAAAGTTACAGCGATCTATGACTGAAATCCTTAAATCCCTTAGTGGCCTGTCCAATGAATCTTTAATTTGACTGTTCAATTAACCACTCCTAGCCGAAAGTATTAGAAAAAAACCAGACCATAAAAAGTGGCTCCTTGAATGGGTTCACTTTTTTTGACTGGCTTTTCATTTCTATTACAGAGTTATTATTTTATACCTAATGCAATTTTAGCATATCTGGACATTTTGTCTTTCGTCCATGGCGGACTCCAGACTATCTTCACGTCCGTTTCCTTGACCTCGGGGATATCTTCCAGAACCAATTTAACTTGATCGACGATCGTCCCAGCCATCGGACAGCCCATTGCTGTCAATGTCATCGTAACGGTGGTCAGACCTTCCTCATCCATATCCACATCATATACCAAGCCTAAATTAACGATATCTATACCAAGCTCAGGGTCAATGACCTGCTCCAAAGCTCCAAGAATAATGTCTTTTGTATCTTGATCCACTTCAATCACTCCTTTTATGGAAAATTTCTAGTTTGTCGCTTTCATCATTATGTCCGTATAAGCATCATAACAGATTTCGAGTGAGTACTTAAGCATTTTGCACAGCAGACAGTAAATGTTTCGCGAACCAGTCCGCTGTCTTAAGCACTCCTTCTCTGCTGACCTTATGCCCAGCCTTAGGGTCAAGGATAAAATCAATTTTTTCATCTGCCTTGCCATACCCTGCTTTGACCCCCTCATAAAAACGGTATGCATGCTGATAAGGTACAACCGGATCTTTGGCACCATGCCAAAAAAGAAGCGGTCGGTCGCAAAGCTTATCCTGATTTAGACTCAAATCAAATGGCTTGAGCTGTTCAATCACCTTCGCAACTTCCTCATCAGTAACTGGGAAATCAACTTTCCTTTTCTTAATCTCCTCCATTTGGAGCTCTGCATACGCGACATATGATGGGTTCCCCATTAAACTGACTCCGGCGGAAATCCATTCATATGCAGCAAGGGCCCCATTAGTAACTATTCCCCCCATTGAAGTACCTGCCACGCCAATTCTGTCGGGATCAATCAATTTTCGGGATAATAAATCATCCTTCAACAAAGATAAATCCTGGATTGTTTGTAAAACCATTTCCCAAAAACGGGGCATCATTTGAGAATCACTTAAACCGGCTTCCCTTTCCCCATGATGAATCACATCGGGTAGAAGCACACGAAACCCCTTTTCAGCCAATAAATAAGCATAGTGGAGATTATGTTCTTTTGCACTTTGAAAACCATGTATAAAAATAATAAGCGGCAATTCCTGATTGAAAGTGGTTTGTTTCCCTAAGTGCAAGACAGGAATTTGTCCAATTCGTTCTTTTTCAATTATTATCAAGTTAACCCCTCCGAATAATTTGTTCCGGTCTTTTCAATCCATTATCAAAATGGAATTCATTATCTTTAAATCTGAGCTTCGCTTTAATTATCATAATCCTGAATATAGTAATATCATACAGGAATGCATAAAGAATGAAAAAGATTTACATTTACTTTAAAATAGGCTTAACAATATTTGCATATAATGAAATCAAAAAGAACAGAAGGTGTGTACATGACTGAGAAACATTTAATCGTATTGGATCTTGATGGCACTTTACTTACAGATAACAAAACAATTTCTTCAAGGACTAAAAAAACACTCCTAAAACTTAAAGAAGATGGACACGAGGTTATGATCGCCACCGGGCGCCCCTTTCGCTCAAGTGAACTTTATTACCGGGAACTGGGGCTGACTACACCAATCGTTAATTTCAATGGCGCTTTCGTCCATCACCCATTACATACAAGCTGGGGGGTATACCACTCTCCACTGGATATTAATGTTGCGAAAGAAATTGTCGAAGCGTGTGATCAGTTTACATATCATAACATCATCGCTGAAGTCCGGGATGAAGTTTATGTCCATTATCATGATGAAAAGTTGATGAACATGTTCAATCTAGGAAATCCGATCATGAAGACAGGTGATTTACGCAATTACCTTCAGGATTCCCCAACTTCGATGCTGATTCACACAGATAGTGAATTCGTAGGGCAGATTCGCCAGCATCTATCCGATGTCCATGCAGAATTGGTCGATCACCGCCGCTGGGCAGAGCCCTTTCATATCATCGAAATAATAAAAAGCGGGTTAAGTAAAGCCGTAGGGCTAAAACGCGTATCCAACTATCTGGAAATTCCTCAAAACAGGATAATCGCTTTCGGTGATGAAGATAATGATTTGGAAATGCTCGAATATGCTGGAACCGGGGTGGCCATGGGAAATGCGATCTCACTAGTAAAAACGGTAGCAAATACGACGACATTGACGAATGAAGAAGATGGTATAGCCGTCTTCCTCGAAGAAAAATTCAATATGAAAGCCTAATTCGTCATTTTTTACCTTCATAATATTCAACTTTCAAGCCAAACTAATATGGACAACAGATCTATTCCGTTGTCGACAACGCTCAGAATCGGAGGAGATAAGAATGGGTAAAAGCAGTAAATCTAAACGATTTGTACAGCAGGGCAAAGAAAGTGTTGCCAGGCATGCCGAAAAAATCCCTTATCACACTACGTTTGAAGAGGCAGAAAAAGACAGGTTAAGAATTATGTCTGAACAAAGCTATGGTGGCTTCTAATGGGAAACAAATTATTCCAAAAGGCTAGGGAATTTGTTGAAGAAGCTCTCCACTCTGAGCATGACGGTGATCAGCATAAAACAGAGGAATTTGTTGAAGAAGCTCTTCACTCTGAGCATGACGGTGACCAGCATAAGACAGAGGAAATCGCTAAAAACGCTCTTTCATCAGCCTTTGCCAATACGAACGAGGCTGAAAAAGAACAATTGCGAGAACTCCAGCAAGAGCTGGAAAATCACTCTAAATAATGTGAAAGCCTCCAGGGATTCCTGGAGGCTTTCGCTTTGTTTTTCATCAATTGTTATTTCGTGCCTTACCGCCTTTTTCACCGATCTCCTTATAAAAATCTTTACCATGGGAATCAGCAGTGGCTTCCCCGCCCTTTTGTCCAATTTCCTGATAGAATTCCTGATCATGATTATCCGAAGTGGCTTCTCCGCCCTTTTGCCCAATTTCCCGGTAAAAATCCTTGTCGTGACTTTTAGAAGTGGCTTCCCCGCCTTTACGGCCTGCTTCCTGCCTGCTCATTTTTTCGTCGTTAGCCATTTTAATCACTCCTTCATAAGATTTTAAATTGGCGCTACAATATAAGAATTAGCCGTTTTGTACAGGCAATAAACTTATTACGCCGAAATACTTCCTTTTGTAATAGAAGTGTAATGGCCTTGATTTTTCATTAATATCATTCCCTGCGGAAAGTCCCAACAATTCCTGACGTTTCTATGATGTTTGTGAATGCGTGTGGATCCACTTCCTTGATGATCTTTTCAAGGTCATACAGTTCATACCTTGTAATGACAATCAATAACATTTCCTTAGTTTCGTTAGTGAATGCACCTTTTGCGGGAACCCTTGTAATTCCGCGGACCAATTTAGCATGGATTGCCTGTTTAAGCTCTTCGCTTTTCTTTGTAATGATCATTGCCGTAAGCTTTTCATGACGTGTATGTATCGCGTCCACAACACGGGTCGATGTATAAAGGGTAACAAGTGTATACAAAGCTTTTTCCGGTCCATAAACAGCACCTGCCGTTACAATGATCACGCCATTCAGCAGAAATAAATAAGTCCCTACAGGTTTATCCTTCTTCCGTGAAAGAAGCATGGCGATAATATCCATTCCGCCAGTCGATGCACCGTATTTCAAGGTGATCCCCACACCAACTGCAGCTATGACTCCGCCAAATACCGCATTCAATAATATGTCAGGTGACCAGCGTGTAATCGGGATGATTTCCATAAAGAAGGACATCAAGGCAACGCTGAGGAAACTATAAAAAGTGAAAGACTTTCCTACCTTTCGCCAAGCAATGATCGTTACTGGAATGTTCAATAAAAGCAAGAGAATACCTGTCGATACATTAATAGGAGCAAAAGATCCAATCATCCTCGATAGAAGCTGGGCCACTCCGGTAAATCCGCTTGCATATACGTTTGCCGGTATTAGAAAAAAGTTCATTGCGATGGCATTAAGCAATGCCCCGACCACAACTATGATAATTTTCTTCATTTCACCACTGTACATCCTAAAAACCTCCATTTCACCCTTATTCTATTATCTTTTTACCCTTAATTATTTATTCTATTTACGTAGAGATTGAATTTTTACCGTTACGTGCTACACTAAAAAGTAGAGTGACCACTCATTTTCTAAAAATTGTAAAAAGAAAGCAGGTGTATTATGGCTATCACAATTCTTGCAGATAGTGCATGTGATTTGCCGTTGTCTTTCTATAAGGAAAACAATGTTTCATTAATCCCTTTACAAGTCCATCTTGACGGGGAAACTTATGAAGATTTACTTACCATTAATTCTCACGAAGTCTATCAGGCGATGCTTGAAGGAAAAGCCCCGAAAACATCGCAAGCTTCTCCAGAATACTTTATAGAACTTTTCACACAGTTTGCCAAAGAGAAAAAACAAGGGATATATATCGCCTTTTCCTCCGAGTTATCAGGAACATATCAAACGGCAGTCATGATTCTTAATCAGGTGAAGGAAGAGTACCCTTACGTTGACATTGAAATCGTCAATACGAAATGCGCTTCGATGGGCGTCGGTTTAATTGTAAAGAAAGCAGCCGATCTGGCAGCAAACGGTGCCACTAAAGAAGAAATTCTGGCTGCCATAGAATTCCAAACCCGGCATATGGAGCATCTATTCACTGTAGACAACCTTGAATATCTGGCCCGTGGCGGCCGCATCTCCAAGACATCTGCCCTTGTTGGCGGTTTATTAAACATTAAACCGTTATTGCATGTTGAAGATGGGAAGCTTGTTCCGCTTGAAAAGATACGCGGCAAAAAGAAATTGATCAAACGTGTAATCGAATTAATGCACGAAAGAGGCAAAAACTTAACTACCCAAACGATTGCCATCAGTCATGGTGATGATGAAGCAACGGCCCTGGAATGGAAGGAAGCCATCCAAAATGAATTCGGGACAACCGACTTCATGATCCATACAATTGGCTCCGTGATCGGCGCGCATGCCGGCCCTGGCACAATTGCCCTCTTCTTCTTAAACGATACCCCTGAGAAATCATAAACATACATACTCCCTTCCATAATTGTGAACAATATATATTGATTAGATAATGGAAGGGAGTTTTCACTATGTCCAAAACAACCGATGACAATAAAAGGCCAAAAGATAATCAAGCGAGAAATGCTGAAAAAAATATCGCTTATCAGGAAAACCTTACTGCAGGTAAGCACTCCTATTCAAAGAAAACGGACCATAAATGAAGCGCGGGGCTTGTCCCCTCGCTTTTTAATTATCGTTTAGATAGTTGTCTTCCTATCACACTTTCTCTATAATAAAGGAAATAAACCCTGCTGGAGGTAAGTGATGGCAAAGGAAAATTCATTTGATATTGTTTCGAAAGTAGACTTTTCAGAGGTAACGAATGCAGTTACCATGGCTATGAAGGAAATACAGACACGCTATGATTTTAAAGGGAGCATAAGCAGCATCACCATTGATAAAGAAGACTTGGTTTTGGTATCCGACGATGAATATAAGCTCGAACAGCTGAAGGATGTTCTCATCAGTAAACTCATTAAACGTGACGTACCCGTCAAGAACCTGGATTATGGAAAATTGGAAGGAGCTTCTGGCGGGACCGTTCGCCAACGGGCCAAGTTAATTCAAGGCATCGATAAGGAGCAAGCAAAAAAGATCAATACCATCATTAAAAATAGCGGCCTTAAAGTGAAAAGCCAGATCCAGGATGATCAAATCCGGGTTACCGGTAAGAACCGGGATGATTTACAAGGAATCATTTCCGCGATTCGGGGCGCTGATCTGTCCATTGATGTACAATTCTTAAATTACCGCTAATTATGAAGGCCTCACCTGCTTTGGGTGGGCCTTTTTTCATTTGTTTCAACTGCCCCCATCAGCGCTCATCCTCCTCTTTTTCTTATGAATCGCCTTCATGGAACATGGAAAGACTAGTCATGTTCCCTTCAGTTAAAACACATAAACCGAATTTTTATGGGTATTTTTTCCATGTTTTCTTTTTCCTAAAAGAAGGAATAGAAAAAGCGTAGATCATTAAATGGGAGGCGTTTATATCTTGACTACTCAAAACCAAAATCAAAACAAACAAGGATTTCCACCACAACATCAGCAGCATCAACCTGGATTGGAAACAAAAATGGAACCGAACCCTGATTCAGTTAATGCTGCCTACAAAGGAAGCGGCAAATTAAAAGGTAAAACGGCAATCATAACGGGAGGGGACAGCGGAATCGGAAAATCAGTTGCCATTTACTACGCTAAAGAAGGAGCGAATGTGACAGTTGCATACTTGGATGAACACGAGGATGCCAAAGCGACAAAAGAATTGATCGAAAAAGAAGGCCAGAAATGTTTACTCATTTCCGGTGATATCGGTGATGAAGCCTTCTGCCAGGAAGTCGTCAAAAAAACGGTTGATGAATTTGGTGGTTTGGACATTCTAGTCAACAACGCCGGAGAACAGCATGTGCAGACAAGTATCCTGGACATTTCAGCTGAACAATTGGAAAAAACGTTCCGCACGAATATTTTCTCGATGTTCCACTTAACTAAAGCTGCATTGAAGCACCTAAAAAAAGGAAGCAGCATCATTAATACAACCTCTATCACAGCCTATCAGGGCAACCCAAAACTAATCGATTACTCTTCAACTAAAGGTGCAATACTTGCATTTACAAGAGCCCTGTCGAACTCCATTTCAAAAGATGGCATCCGAGTGAATGGTGTTGCGCCTGGACCGATCTGGACACCGCTGATTCCTGCCTCATTCGGCGAAGAGGATGTTGCCAAATTCGGACAGGATACTCCAATGGGCCGTGCAGGTCAGCCTGAGGAATTGGCACCAGCCTATGTATATTTGGCAAGTGATGATTCATCCTATGTCAGCGGACAAGTCATCCATGTAAACGGCGGGACCGTTGTTAACGGATAGGGCATTACCTTTTTTCCAAAAGCAGTGGATTTCATAAATTGAAATCCACTGCTTTTACTCTTTCAGGCAGGATATTTCCGGATAACGCGGAATATATGACTGGGAAGGAGTGGAGTCATTTTTGAAAAATATTGTAGATCCATGGTTCACCGTTCAGGGATTGGACTCAAAAACGTTTGCAATCAGTGAATATGGTCATTGGGAGAAAGTTCATTCCTTTTTATTACTTGGTGAGACCCGGGCTGCGTTAATCGACACAGGATTAGGCATCGATTCGATTAAGCGGATTACAGACCAGCTTACCGATCTTCCGATCATCGTTCTGACCACACAAGTTCATGCGGATCATATTGGCGGTCACGGTGATTATGAAACGATTTATGTTCATGGTGGTGATGCCAATTGGCTGATTAACGGCATTGAAGGTTTGCCCTTGGAACAAATAAGAAAGAACATGGCCCGGGATATCACATTACCCATACCCGATTCATTCAATCCTGATACATACAAGCCATACCAGGGGTACCCCGATAGACTTTTATCGGACGGGGACACGATTGATCTTGGAAACCGAAGTTTAAGCATTTATCATACACCTGGTCATTCGCCTGGCCACATTACAATTTTGGATGATGAAACAGGTTATTTATTTACTGGCGACCTGCTTTATTCAGATACTCCAGTTTATGCCTTTTATCCCTCGACAAGCCCTGAAGTCCTTGTTAATTCGTTAGAAAAAATCGCAAAGATCAAGGCAGTCTCCAAAATCTATGGCGAACCACTAGCCCTCGAACCAAAGATTCTTGAAGAAGTCCTTGCAGCCATTCAATATCTTAAAGAGAATCATTTGGTCAGACACGGAACGGGTGTACATGCATTCAAAAGTTTCAGCCTAGATAAAAAAGGCATTGCTTTTACGCAATGCCCTCTCGTTCAATAAGTCATGGCCATTGCACCTTGCTTGATCGATCTGCAGGAATGCCTTTCCACGAAATGATGTGGAATGATGGTCCCGGCAGGAGCATCTCCAGTCTGCAGCATATGAATGATGCCCTTAGCGGCCTGATATCCCAAATCAAAAATATTAATATCTACGGAGGTCAGAGCTGGTAATGACAGTTCAGAGAAAAGAACGTTATTGAAGCTGACGATAGACATTTCTTCAGGAGTGCGCACGCCCATTTCGCGAAGTGAATGCACGATGCCAAGTGCCATGAGATCATCACTGACCACCAAAGCGGTTGGTGGTTCATCGATGGAAAGTAACCTTTTGGCAGCGGCTTGTCCCCCTTCATGCAAAAAATCTTCATGCAGGGTATATTCCATCCTTCGATCGATTCCAGCCCTCTCCAATGCCCGTTCATATCCTGATAAGCGATCAATGGTCATCATGAGGGATTCATCACCTCCGATGAATCCAACCCTTTCATGTCCTAGCTTTATGAGGTAATCCGTTGCCTGTTCGGCAGCCAAGACATTATCGTTATCAACATATGTTATCTCCCCGATGTAATCATAGGGTTTCCCAATGATCACAAATGGAAAATCCCTTTCCCTCAAATAGGTCAGAATGTGATCGTTCATCCTTGAATACATCAGGATTATTCCATCCACCATCCCCCCCTGCACCATATTCACTACTCCTTCGTAGATTTCATCTTCTGTTTTTCCCGTGCTTAACAACAGGGAATAATGATTTTCCTGAGCTCCCTCACTTAGACCCTGGAGGATCGTAGGAAAAAAGGGATTTTGATAATAATCATTTGACGAACTTGGCATTACCAAGCCAATGATCCTGGTCGATTGATTGGCAAGACTACGTGCAATGAAGTTTGGATGGTATCCTAATTTCGTCATCGCCTTACGTACCCTTACCTTTGTTTTTTCACTTATCCGAGGATTATTTGCAATCACTCGAGAAACTGTTGAAGGAGCAACATTCGCTAGCTGTGCCACATCTTTTATTGTGATGGCCATGCATTTCCCCTCTCCTTTCTTAGCCTTTATTGACTTCATTTAAAAAAAGGTGAATACCAATAAACACTTCTCTAATATTCGTTTTATATTTATACATTTTGTATGTATTCATAATACACTCAGTTCAATAGTTATATCCATACTTTTTTTAATGTTTACTTAATTTTTCAGAAAATACTCACTTTTCCGTTTTTTAACCTAAGTTTAAAATTCAAAAAGAAGCTGATGGATGATCAGCTTCTTGAAAAACGACAGGTCTATTGGAAATTAAGAAGTCAGACGACTAACTACATAGGTTTTAGGCTAATTCCCAATCAAGTCCATAGAATCAATAACGATAAATCCTCGTTTCATATGGACGTAAATCAATAAGGGGCACCTCAGGACAATCCTCATAATTAGCCAGCAAGAGTTCCACTTCCCCCCAATAAGAAAGGTCGATTTGATGGTGATTCATACTAAAGTTACATACTACCATAACTGAATTTTCATTCATACTTCTTGTATAAATATAAAGTTCAGGGTGATCTTCCCATAATAACTCATATTCCCCATAAACAAGGACCTGATGTTTTTTTCGAAGTTCAATCATCTTTTTATAAAAATGATAAATGGATGACGGGTCATTTTTCTGCTGTTCTACATTAATGGCGCGATAATTTGGATTAACCCTCATCCAAGGGGTTCCATGAGTGAATCCGCCATTTTCAAGATCATTCCATTGCATCGGTGTTCGTGAATTATCACGGCCGCTATGCCATATAATGTTCATGATTTCATCATGAGGCCGCCCTTTCGAGGTCTCTATCCTATAAAAGTTTTTCATTCCGACATCATCATAATCATCAATCGAATCAAATTGGACATTTGTCATGCCAATTTCCTGACCTTGATAAATAAAAGGTGTCCCTTGCATGAAAAAGTAAAGGGCCCCAATCATTTTTGCGCTTTCCAACCAATATTGATGATCATTTCCCCAGGTGGATACACATCTCGGCTGATCATGATTTTCAAAAAACAAAGCATTCCATCCTTTGTTTTTCAGCCCCTTTTGCCATTTCGTCATCGTTCGCTTTAACCCTTGAACATCAACAGCGTGATTCTGTCCCCTATTCCATAGACCAAGATGTTCAAATTGAAAGATCATATTGAACTTCCCATTCGATTCCCCGACCCATTCTTCCGCCTGCTCTATCCTGACGCCATTGGCCTCACCGACCGTCATGATATCATACTTAGAGAAAGTCTCTTCTTTCAACTCCTGAAGGTAATCCAGAATCCCGTCCTGATTCGTATGCATTTCAAAAGCAGGTACATACTGATGCCAATAAGGATTGGGCATATCCGGAAGGCCTTCACGCTTATGAATATGCGTGATCGCATCAATCCGGAAGCCATCGATTCCCTTATCGAGCCACCAATTGACCATTTCATATAATGCCTTTCGCACATCAGTGTTTTTCCAGTTTAAGTCCGGCTGCTTTTCGGCAAATAGATGTAAATAGTATTGATTGGTCCTTTCATCGAATTTCCAGGCACTTCCGGAAAAGATGCTTTCCCAATTATTAGGCTCACGGCCATCCTGACCATCCCTCCAAATATACCAATCCCGTTTCGGATTATCGCGGGAAGAACTTGATTCGACGAACCAGGGGTGCTCATCACTTGTATGATTCAAAACAAGGTCGAGTATCACCTTCATCCCACGCCCATGAACATCTTTCAATAACAGATCAATATCTTCGATTGAACCGAATTCATCGGAAACTGCTTGATAATCACTAATATCATAGCCATTATCCGCATTGGGCGATTTATAAAAAGGACAAATCCAAATGACATCTATCCCTAATTCCTGCAGATAGTCGAGCTTTGAAATCAAACCTTTTATGTCTCCGACCCCATCACCATTACTATCCATGAAACTGCGCGGGTAAATTTGATAGCAAACCGCTTCTTTCCACCAGGTCTTATTCATGCTGTAACCTCCCGATCCTGTTTTCCACAAAGCCTTAGGGATAATGTTTGGCGGCTACCGACAATCGAGAGGTATGATTATTTTGGTTGATTCCGTTTTGAACGTTTAATAACCAAAGCAATGAATATACCAAAAATGAGAAGAACCAATCCTATGACTAACAGGTAAGGAATATTAATAATCGACTTAGGTGACAGCGTATAGACTTCTGTCGTCTCCCTGTCGATTACGATAGAGTAGCTGTTGTCCTTACTGCGGACCAGATCCCCATTCAGCATACCTCTCAACTCTTTATTACTTTCAAGTTCCTTATCAGCAAGGTTTATCGTTTGAGTTTCAGTCGTATTGTTCATGGCGACGACGATCGTTTCATCACCATACACACGCTTGAATACCGAAGCTCCGCCTTCTTCATATAAAAGCTCCATATCCCCTTTTACCAATGCTGGGTACATGTCTCTGAGATCAGAAAGCTTTGTTATATATTCCACCAATTCCTGTTCTGTCTTAAAATTCATCAACTTATGATTATCCGGGGCAATATCGCCATTTAAGGCAATTTCCGATCCATAAAATACGATAGGCACCCCTGGCATCGTATAAAGATACGACAGAGCCATTCTCCATCTGGAGCCTGGATTTTCGTTATGATCGGCTGCATCCTTTGTAAAACGGGGCATTTCCTGTGTGTCCATGAACAATGCCTGATGGGCATTGCCCCCTAATTCATCTTCGCTTTTTGCAAACGCATTAAAAACAGGTTTCAATTCCTTATCGGGCGCAGCAAATGCTTCACGTAGCTCAGCATTCTGCGGATAAGCCATAAAAGCATCGATACCCGTCTCCTTGTAGCTTGAGATCAATTTCGCATCACCTTGAACATCGCCGATTGTATAGAAATTTGATTTTTCAGATTTGACTGCATCCACAAATTCCTTCCAAAAATCTTTTGCTACGTATTGGACTTTATTTATACGGTATCCATCAATATCGGTTTCCGTTATCCACCATTTGGCAGCATCAAGTAAATATTTCCTTGTTTCCTCATTATCTTGATTCAAATCGGGAAGACCATCAACCCACCCTGTTTCCAAATCCGTTTGGCTACCGTCCTTGGAAATCTTTTTTTCTTCATGGAACCAATCTTGTTTTTTTGGATCGGTCAGCCACGCGGATTCAGGCCCCACATTATTTGCTTGAAAATCAATGATCACCTTCATATCGCGTTTATGTGCCTCATTCACGAGTTTTTTAAACTCTTCCATGGTCCCATAGTGTTTATCCGTTTTATAAAAATCGGCCACCCAATCGCCATGATAACCATTTGCATCATTAGCGAAAATCGGTGAAAGGATGATAGCGGTATAACCCATATCTTTTAAATAATTCAGTTTCTTCGTGACACCTTCGAAATCCCCGCCATTAAACGTGGAAGGATCATTCACGTTCGCATCTCCATTATTTTGGGTATCCCCATCGAAAAATCTGTCGACCAATAATGAATATACGATTTCATCCTTCCAAGTTCGTTGTTCTTTTTCAGCTGCTCCTACTGGAATGGCGTAAAAAAGAAGCAGCGGAATTAAAGCGAGTGATAACGCTCTTTTTCTCATATCCGTTCTCCTCCTAGCTATCTCTTTACGCCTTTAAGATTAGCCTTTTGACCCCTTAACGTCAAATCCAATTTATAAAAAACTTTACACTTAAGGGACAAACTGGGGATACTGGATATGGTTACTGAATTGGAAAAGAGCCGAACACGGTTAACGTTCTTTTTTTATCTTCTTGACCGCTTTATCCAAAGCCCTTTTTGGTTTTGCTTTTTGAGTGGTCATTTCATCCATGGCTGAATTCATCGGTCCCCATACTTTATTCATTTCCGGAATATTCGGCACGGGTTCGGCGTATTGTAATTGTATGCTTAAGGCTTGTGCCCTTTCATTTTCTTTGATTGCGGCATTGTGTTTAATTGATTTATTAGGTGGGATTTCCCCTGTTAAATCGAAACGCTTCATTGCATTATCATCATTAGTCAAATATTCAACTAACTTCGTAGACCAATAAGGGTGTTTTGTGAATGCTGTTACATGCCAGCCTTTGATTTCCATGAACGTTTTCATTGGCTGACCATTGGGCAATTCTGGCATGGGGGCAATTCCTGTATCCTTTCGCTCGGTAAATGAGTTCCCGTCACTCATGATGGAAGCCAATTTACCTTGTAAAAACAACTTCTCGATTCCTGCCTTGCCGCCTTTAGGAATCAAACCCGCCCTATACCATTTTTGGATGTACCCAGCCCCTTTTATGGAACCCTTATTATTCAAACCAATGTCGGAAGGGTCTAACTTTCCATTCTTATCTTTAAATATATAACCTCCCATTCCAGCCATTACTCCATACGAATCATGGAAATCATTCCACTTGGCATAGTAACCATGCACGTTACGCTTTCTTAATTCCTTCGTCATTTTATAAAGGTCATTCATCGTCTCAGGAGCTTTAGCCATCAATTTTTTATTATAAATGAAGACGGAGGTGGTTACGGACTTTGGCAATCCAAAAACCTTATCTTGATATATCTCCCCCCTAATAGAAGGTTCAATGAATGCATTCAATACCTCATCTTTCACCTTCACTTCCTGAATTAAGCCTTCCTTCACGATTTGCCCGACCTTTTCATGGGAAAAAGTTACGACATCCGGTGCCTTTCCATTTCCGATTGGCCCATCTCGACGAAGTCGTTCATACATCTCGGTAGCCATTTCAAGCTCTTCATGCTCAACTTTGATTCCATATTCATTTTCAAAGGCTTCAATCACCGGCTTTAGGGCCTCCGCTTTACCCTCTTCCTCCCAAATGATCAGTTTTTCCGGCTTCGCTTCATTGCTGGCTTCGTCTTCTTTTTTCTTATTTTCTTTCACTGCTTTATTTTCTAAATCTGAACTGGATCCGCAAGCACTTACACTAACAATCAATAATATGGACATGAACAAATGAAAAATCAGCTTCTTCACTTTCATTCTCCTTTTTGCAATGTTTATTCTATCATGTCCAAAAGCACCAAATAATACTGTTTTTCAGTTCAGTACTTCAAATAAAGCCAACTGATGAAAGCGATACCAAAGCTATTGTTATCATTATATGAACGGCTTTGATTTTTACAACATTTTCCTTGGCGTATTTATTTCCTTGTAGTGATGAACAATTTTTGTTATTTTTTAGTTAATAAGTGCTTCTTTCAATTGAAATTGGGTATATAACCAAAATGAAAAAGCACTTTACCTGGCTTAGTACCACTTCATAGAGACCCTCCTCGTAACAGCCGGAAGTTTCCTTTTTCACAGTCCCAAAACTTATAGAATCGGAGTGGTTTTCATGGAATTTTCATCCATACACCATAGACCTAATGACAATTACGGCTATCCTATCAACACTGAAACCCTACATATCCGCTTACGTACGAAAAAACAAGATATCTCCTCAGTTGGATTGATTTTTGGGGATCCTTACATTTCAAATAATGGTCAATGGCAGTACGAGGAACTTCCCATGAGTCTGTCGGGCAGCGATACCCGTTATGATTATTGGCATATCTATGTGAAGCCTCCCTACCGAAGAATTCGATATGGGTTCAAGGTATCGGCAGAAGAAGAATACTCCATTTACACGGAAAAGGGCTTCTTCAAAGAGCCTCCCCGAGATCCCGGATGCTATTTTGCGATTCCCTATCTCCATCAAAATGAAGTTTTCGGGGCACCGGAATGGGTCAAAGATACAATTTGGTACCAAATTTTCCCTGAACGATTCGCGAACGGAAACCCCGCCAACGACCCCGAAGGTGTCAAACCCTGGGGAAGTGAAGAACCGGCGGTGGATAATTTTTTTGGCGGGGACTTCGAAGGAATCATCGAACATTTGGATTACCTTGAGAATCTTGGCATCAACGGAATTTATTTCACGCCAATCTTCCATGCCTACTCCAATCATAAATACGATACGATTGATTATCGGAGTATCGATCCGCAATTCGGAACGAAGGAAACATTGAAAACACTAATAGCCGAATGCCATAAACGGAATATACGGGTCATGCTGGATGCCGTTTTTAACCATAGCGGCTACTATTTCCCCCCTTTCCAGGATTTACTCGAAAAAGGGGAGAAATCGAAATATAAGGATTGGTTCCACCCTCACAGCTTCCCTCTTAAGGGAGGGGAAAGGCCCAATTATGAAACATTCGGTTTTTTTGAATCGATGCCAAAATTGAATACGGCAAATCCGGAGGTGAAAGAATATCTGCTCGAAGTCTCGGCTTATTGGATCAAGGAGTTCGATATAGACGCCTGGCGGCTCGATGTCGCAAATGAAGTCGATCAGCCATTCTGGCGTGAATTTCGAACAACGGTGAAAAATATAAAGCCTGACCTTTATATTCTTGGGGAAATTTGGCATGACTCCATGCCATGGCTTCGCGGCGATCAGTTCGATGCCGTCATGAATTACCCTTTCACCAACCAAGTCTTTCGCCTGGTCGCCTCACAAACCATCAATGCACGCGAGTTCACTGAAGAAATGACAGCCATCTATCACAGTTATCCTACCAATGTTTTTGACGTGACATTCAACCTTCTTGGAAGCCATGATACACCGCGGATTTTCACGGATTGCGGGGAAGATCTAGCTAGAGCCAAGCTCATTCACGCAATCCTGCTGACATTCAATGGCAGTCCTTGTATTTATTATGGAGATGAAATCGGCTTAACCGGCGGCATGGATCCAGGATGCCGAAAATGCATGGTCTGGGAAGAAGAAAAACAAAACACCGAGCTACTCAATGAAATTAAGGCATTGATCCACTTGCGAAAAGAAGAACGGTTACTTGCCAATGACGGGGAGTTCAAATTCCTTGATACAGCCGGAAACGAAAATATCGTGGCTTACACAAAGTATAATGAAAAACGTTCTGTCGTGATCCTCATCAATCCGACCGATGTCAAGCAATCCTTTACCCTTCCTGTTGATTTGAAAGGACGTACACTAACGGATTTAAGAACGAAGGAAACCACACAAGTTGGCAAATTTGAATTGGATGGTTATCAATATAAAATTCTCGCAATCAATCATTGAGGCAAATGGAAACGGGGCGTTGATAATCATCCGCCCCGTTTTTTTTCACTCGATTATTTGGATATCATATTCTTTGAACCATACATGGGTCTGTGCCAAATGCGCGAGCAATTGTGGCCCTGACATCAATTGGCCGAACCATGGCACTTTAAAAGCCGCACCCTTGGAATCTACTATATCGGTTAGCTTCTGTTTATCGAAAAATTCATGCAGGATCGAATTATTATCCGTCAGTAAGTCTTTCAACCACGCCTGCACACTGTCTGTATATATAGGGTTATGAGTTTTGGGATATGGACTTTTTTTACGATACAATACTTCATCCGGTAATAGCCCCTCCAAAGCCTTCCTAAGAATACCCTTTTCACGGTTGCCTTCCATTTTCATTTCCCAAGGAATGTTCCATGCATATTCAACAAGGCGATGATCGGCAAATGGCACGCGCACCTCTAGACTTGCCCCCATACTCATCCGATCCTTCCGGTCAAGGAGCGTCGTCATGAACCATAATAAATTCACATAGAAAAGCTCTCTCCGCTTTGCCGCTATACCGCTTTCCCCTTCCAATTTAGGCGTTTCGGCAAGGGTGGCCAAATAAGCTTCCTGGGCATATTCCTCCAGCTTCAATTTCTCGCGCCATTCCGTTTTCAATAAAGATACCCGCTCATCCGTTGATCTCATCCATGGAAAACCAGCACGATTCAAATCATCCTCACGGTGAAACCAAGGATAACCTCCAAAAATTTCGTCCGCACATTCGCCGGACAGGCCTACGACAAAATCCCGCTTGATTTCCTTACAAAACCAAAGTAAAGAGGAATCGACATCCGCCATGCCTGGGAGGTCCCTTACAAGGACAGCTTCCGTTAAATAATTTGTCAGCTGCTCTTGAGAGATGACCGATGAATGGTGAACCGTGTTAAAACTATCCGACATCTTTTTAATCCAATACCCATCGGAGTTTGGCTGAAAATCATTTGCCTTGAAATAACGCTCATTATCCTCATAATCAATGGAATACGTATGAAGCTGGCCTTTCCCTTCTTTTTGATAGGCATTTGCAGCAATGGCCGTAATTGCGCTTGAGTCAAGCCCTCCTGATAAGAAGGTACAAAGCGGAACATCAGATACAAGTTGCCGCGTCACTGCATCTTCGACAAGGAAGCGAACCCTCTCGGCCGTCTCATCAAGAGTATCCCGATGTTCTTCGCTTTTCACATTCCAATATCTCCAAATCCGGAGGCCTTTCCTTGATAAAGTAAGCGCATGGGCGGGCCTTAATTCCTGGATATCATGAAATACGCCTGAACCTGGCTTCCGGGATGGACCAACACCAAAAACTTCAGACAACCCTTCGCGGTCAATCTCCGTTTTAACATCCGGATGGGCCAGAATCGCCTTCAGCTCCGATCCGAAAATGAACCCGCCGTCCCTTTCCGCATAAAAGAATGGTTTTACCCCCATGCGATCTCTTCCGACGAATAATTTCTGTTCCTTTTCATCCCAAATCGCAAACGCAAAAATCCCATTGAACAAGTCAATGCATTTTTCTTTCCATTCTATATAAGAAGTTAGCAAAACTTCTGTATCAGAATGACCGTTAAAGGAATATCCTTTTAATAATAGCTGTTTACGAATATCCTCGGTGTTATATAGCTCACCATTATAACAAAGCGTATATCTGCCGTTTTCATGATTTTTCGTCATCGGCTGTTTTCCGCCTTCCGCATCGACAACCGTTAACCGTTTATGACCAAAGGCAACATGGGCTTCGCTCCAAACATTATCTTCGTCAGGCCCCCGCTTTGCCAACGTTTTTGTCATGTTTTCCAGCGTTTTCGTTTTTGTCCGTAAATCTTTTTGAAAATGCACCCAGCCTGTTATCCCACACATTTTACACTTCATCCTTTCTATCCGGACTATCAAAAATATATTGGCTCCCTGTCTTAAAAAGATTTACAGTCCCTAAGTATCGCTCAGCATCATTCCGTAGGGCCACCTGCCAACAACGCCCGGCGTCGTTAATGAATTGTTGAGCAAAGCATCCCGTGTTAAACATAGCCTATGCAAAGACGGAAAGATGGTTATTTGTCCATAATATTTTAAAATATACAGTTATATTTTCATTGGATTTTGACTAAAAAGTAGGTGAGGATTCCACTATTGGAGGTATATGTATGAGTCAGCAACAACGAACTAAGTTAATGAATAGGCAAACAAGAGCTTTTACCGAAGGAACAGTGGAAAATATCAATCAACAATGGATTTTTTTCGATGATGAAACAGATGAGGCCTGCTCCATTGAAGACCACGTTGACAGCATCATCGAAGTATACAGGGGCGGGCGCTGGCAACAAGGAGTAATTGAGGAAGAGGGAAAGATCCTGCTTCATCGGGAAATCACCTTCTTAAGGGAAAATGAGCCCATTCGGATACGCAAAAAACTGCTCTACTCTTTTGAACGTTTATTGGAAGAATTGAACGATGATTCCTTTTTCCAATTTGTAACGACATTGAATTCACTTGATTTTTCTATTTATGATTGTATATATAGCTATAACCAGCTCACTTTTTTAAGGGCCGTCCCAAACCAGTCCGGCGTGAATTTCTTCACCTTTGATAACGAGAGCCAAATTTGTCTCGTTCAGCACCATTTTTCTTACGGGAAAAAGGATCATGATCGTTTTGAATTCACCCTGAACACCGGAAAAAGGATCGTCATTGAGAAAGTGAATTCACAATAACGGGTAAAAAAAAGGGTAAATGAGATTTCCTCATTTACCCGTCTTTAATTCTGTATTAAAAAAAGTCCATTCCTTGTGGCAGTGAAAGTCCTAAATAAAGGACGAATACAAGCGCTACGATGAACAATATCCACATGGCACCTGTGCTTTTTCTTTTTTTCGTACGGACCAGCACCATTTCCATCGCCGCAATCACGATGATTCCAACAATCATTTTTACTGCGTAAGCACCAAAATCAGTGATCAGCATGCCGCCAGTAAGGAAAATCAATAGATAGAACAACCGTGTTATCATATGTAGCATTTTCGCTTTCGGGTTTGCACCTTTAAGCATCGAATATGTGACAAAGAAAAGAATGATTCCGATAACCCAAGCTGTAATATGCATATGTGTCATTTTTTTGCCCCCTCGTTCAGTTTCCATTTCATCATATCATAGGCTTTTACAAAAAAACAAAGCTAAGTATCCACCTGAATGGGTAAAACCAACAATTTAATGAACATCATTTACATTTCTTCTTAACTGGTCCCTACCTGCGCATGACCGGCTTTTTACCATACGTAAAAAAACGCCATATATATTCAACCGGTCCGTATTCATAAAGGCCCATCCACAATAAGGAAAGCAGGATTTGCAGGCAAAACAGGGCTATTAGAAAAACAAATCCTGTCGTATATGAGACTGATCCATATAAACCAAAGCCATATGAATAAAAAATGCCCGTACATACCATCGATTGGAACAAGTAATTGCTCATCGACATCCTTCCGATATACGAAAGCGGATGTAACAGGCGGGAAGCCCCTGCCCGTTCCGCCAAAAGCGTGATTGCCGTGATATAAAAAATCGTAAGTAACGGTCCTCCCAAATAATCCTGGACGAATATCGTTCCAAAATGGTATACCGTCACATATGGCAGCATCTTAATTGACATGCCCAATAGCAAGCTTACGATCGATATCGCTTTCAATTGTCGTTTATATTGGGTTGAATTTTGGAGAAAGCCTTGTTTTGCCACGCCTGCTCCCATTAAAAAAAACGGAAAAATCGATAAAAAAAGGATAATGGCATTTAATGGGTTGTTCACCATATACCAATCCAACGCCCTTTGACTCATCAGTTCCGTAAATGTACCAGATTGATAAACTTCCAAAGACTGTTTCATCATCGCCGAATCAGTCGTGATCGCCATCCCTTCACTATCAAAAGTGCCCATTATAAGAAATAGAGAACCTAATATTGCAAAAGGCAGGACATAACAAACCGAGCCAAGCAGAATTAAATTCCAGCCCTTCATCTTATAAAAAAACAAAAGTGCAAACCCAAATACAGCATAATTAATGAGGATGTCCCCATGCCAGATGAAGAAAGCATGAATACAGCCCAGTATCAGCAGGAAACTTAGCCTTTTGATATATAGTAACGGAAATGAAATACCCTTTTCTTCACTCCTTACTGCCAAAATGATTGCCCCGAAACCGAACAGAAAGGCAAATAACGGATAAAAGCTGGCCTGTGCGACTATATCACTGAATCTGTACAAAATCCCATCCCAGCCTCCTGCCCACCGCTCGGCACCATCTATGTACAAGAGCGGGGAGTGGAAAGAAGGCATATTCACTAAAAATATCCCTAAAATGGCTAATCCACGTAAAATATCGATGCTTACGATCCGTTTACTTTCCTGCAATGGTACCATTGCGCCCTTCATAGGTACACCCTCTTTCATTCATACAGATTAAACCTCTTTTCTATATCTCCATTGCATCACCTTTAACTTTCGTGACCGCTTTGTGCTTTTTTATCAGTATGACAAACAAGCTGCCCAATAAGCAAAAGATTCCTGCAAGGAAGAATGCCCATGTATAGGAGTTGAATATTTTGAAGATAAGCCCTCCACCGTACGCCGCCACTGCTGCACCCACCTGATGGGCCGCGAATATCCACCCGTATACGATCCCGCTTTTCTCCATGCCAAATACTTGCCTTGAAATGCTTATGGTCGGAGGAACGGTCGCTATCCAATCCAAGCCATAGAAAACGGAAAAGATAATCAATAGACCGATAGAACCTTCATTTAATGCAAAAGGAAGTAATACGAGGGAAGCACCCCTTAGAGCGTAATACCAAAACAACAGCCAACGGTTATCAAAACGATCTGATAGCCATCCGGATACAGTCGTACCAATCAAATCAAAGATTCCCATGAAAGATAGCAGAGATGCTGCCGTCACAACCGGTAAACCAAAACTAATGCAGTAAGAAATGAAATGTGTCCCGATCAACCCGCTCGTTGAAAGTCCGCATATAAAAAAGCTACCTGCCAATAACCAGAATTCCTTCACTCTCACTGCTTCAATCAACGACTGAAAAGCCATGGCGATGGGATTCTTATTTTGGACTATAACAGTCTCCTGCTTTTCCTCTTCCAATCCATATGGAAGAGTCCCGACTTCCTTCGGATTGTTTTTCATGAATAAAAGGATGATTGCCAGCATGATCAAGCTAAGGAACAAAATTAATCCAATCGCCCATCTCCATGAATAATTCTCAATGATGATGGCTAAAACCGGAAGCAAAATGAGCTGGCCCGTGGCCGTACTTGCCGTCAGTATCCCGACCGCCAGCCCCCGCCTCTTCTCGAACCAACGATTTGCCACATATGGGCTCAATACCGTTAAAAACACTCCAGAACCCAATCCAATGATAATTCCCCAAATTAAAATGAGCTGCCACTCATGCTGCATGAAAAAAGTGAGGAGAATCCCTGCCAATAAAGTGGACATGGCCGATACCATCATTTTCTTCAATCCAAGCACTTCAATTAGTGCGGCCATGAATGGACCCGATAATCCATAAAGAAAAAGACTTATGGCAAAGGCTAAAGAAATGACGGACCGGTCCCACCCGAACTCATTTTCAAATGGTACGATGAATACTCCCGATGATGACCTAACGATTCCGGCTACAATAATCGAGAAGAATGTTATGATTAAAATGACCCAGCTATAATGAATACGTTTCAATGATCTCCCCCACAATCCAAAACTGTTAAAATCAACATAATGAAAAAAGAAAAATTATAATAATTTGAAATATTTTATAATAGTAACACTTTATCGTTAAACAAGAAGCTTTTTTTCAAAACAAATTCCAGTGTTCCTGATTGACCTTCCCTTATCCAACAATGGCTTGAGTTAGCGGCTTACATATCAGTGTCCACCTCGATCCTCCTTTCATCAGGATCGATATCTGCATAGCTTAATATGAAACCGAATTTAAACGGCAACAAAAAAAAATGCTGTTCATTTCTGAACAGCGTTAGCGAGCTTCAATTAACGAATCTGCCTGTTTTCCCCTTAGATTCCCAATAATCATTACGGAGATGGATTTTTTGTATTTTCCCCGATGCCGTTTTTGGAAGCTCATCGACGAACGACACACTGGTAACTGATTTAAAGTGAGCTAATTTTTCCCGTGTGAAGGCCTTTATATCATCCACCGTTAATTCCACGCCCATTTTTGGCACGATGAAGGCATGCGGTGTCTCTCCCCACTTTTCATGCGGAACGGCAATGACCGCCGCTTCAAGAATGTCCGGATGTTCGTAGAGTATTCCTTCCACTTCTATTGAAGAGATATTTTCTCCGCCACTAATGATTATATCCTTTTTGCGGTCTACTATATCCACATTCCCGTTTTCATCGATTGTGGCCATATCCCCTGTATGCAGCCATCCATTTATCAGTGTCTGGCTGGTCGCTTCTTCATTTTTCCAATAACCTAACATCACTCCATGGCTGCGGACGATAAGCTCGCCGATATCCACGCCATCATGGGCAACTTCCCCACCATCGTCATGGATAACCTTTACCTCACTGCCTATGATGGGATATCCGGCTTTCGCCTTCATTCTGTATTTTTCTTTTTCCGGAAGATCATCGAATTCAGAACGAATCAGCGATATCAGACTGACAGGTGTTGATTCTGTCATTCCGTAAATTTGAATGAACTCCCAGCCTAACTCTTTTTCCACCCTTGTAACGAATGCAGGAGGCGGAGCTGAGCCTGCAACGACGATTCGGATATCCTGCTCGATATTCGGGACATTCCGCTCATAATATTGGAACAGTGAATTCAGAACCGTCGGTGCCATATGCATGATGGAAACCTTATGCTTTTGCAGTGCATTAAATATCATTTCTGGGCTGGTTTTCCTCAAACAAACTTGAGTGGCACCATTTGCCGTATAATAAAATGGCGCCCCCCACCCATTCACGTGGAACATCGGCAGTACGTGCAAATATGTATCGCGGTCATTGACCCTGAAATGATGCATCGCACCCAGGGCATGTAAATAGTTGTTGCGGTGAGTCAGCATCACCCCTTTGGGATTTCCTGTGGTCCCACTCGTATAAAGAAGGCTCGAAACATCATTTTCATCTACTGACTCCCGGTTAAAACACTTGTTATCATAACGTTCCAGCCAATGGCTGTAATCGGTTTCATTTATCTCCTCATCCTTATAATGAACGATTATGTGCTCCACCGATTCAAGTTTGTCCTTGACAGGGGAAATTAGATGATACAATTCCTGATCTACGAAAAGGACCTTGGACTCGCTATGGTTCAAAATGAAAACATAATCTGCAGGCTTCAAACGGATATTTAAGGGAACGATTACAGCACCAAGTTGAAATACCCCATAAAAGCCTTCAAGCATTTCAATTGAGTTAGGTGCCAAATATGCCACCTTATCACCCTTTTTGACACCGATATCCCTTAAGCCATTTGAAAGCTGGTTTACACGGCCATTCAGCTCTAAGTATGTTAAAACCTTGTCATCTCCAATGATGGCTTTCTTATCTCCATATAGTAAGGCTGCTCGATCTAAGAAATGCGATAATACTAATGGTACATTCATTTCCTCACCTCTATCTTTATTTGAAAATTCTGAATTAGCATTATATTACCATATCTGTTACCAACATTCCAATAATATAAAGCTGTTGTTATATAACAATATATTAATAGGCAAATGAATCACATCAATCATTAGTCAACATACAATACAGTGAAACTCCCTTCAGTGATAGGCTCATGGCCTGAAATTCATGGGGAAACCAGAATAAAAAAAGGGTGATTTTCTTGCCGGCCATAGTAGGAATCGTTCAAGTCATCAACGTCGGTAGCAGTGGAATTGTCCATATTGGTGACGTCTTTAAAATTAGTCCATATTCCACATCAAAAACGTTTGCAGGTGCTGGCTCTTTCAATACAGGTGAATCCATATCCCTCTATAATGCCTATAGCACCACGAATACAAATGATACTGATGGTGTCGATCAGCCACTGGTCCTAAATCTCTAATGTTTTTAAGAAAGGAGTCAGCATGATCTTCAATATTCACCAGACCATACAAATCAATATGATAAAAATTGAAAGCATCGCCAATTCATCCGTTTTTCAAATAGGAAGTGCCGGAGTGATTAAACCATATTCCACATTAGCCAATACCGGTGGATTCACAGAGCCTGCTCCCCAACTTGAAGCTGATGTAACCCCATTACCCAGTTTCGTCCCATTTACATCCTCCTAGTTCATAGGCATTCACCTACATCCAACTTTTTCATATACTGTCATATATGAAATTAACATATTGTGAAGGTGAGGTGTTGAATCGTGAATCAGGATCTATATTCATATTCCATACAAATGCAGCGTTATCTTGAAGCCCAGGATAAACGGATCATGAAACTTGAACACGAACTCAAACGCCTGACAGATGAACTTGCCGAGCTGAAAAATAAACCGCCAATCCATGTTGATAAAATTGAATATAAATTCGATCAGTTAAAGGTCGAATCTTTGGATGGAACATTGAATATCGGTTTAAATCCAACTGACCTTAACAACATAGATGAATTTGCCGTCAACAACCAACCTGTTCAGCCTGCCCCTAACCTATTTCCAGGCAGGGAAATCGTCGTCCAGGAAATTCACAACAATATCCTTTCAGACTTGGAAAATATGATCACCGATGCTGAAAACCAACTGAAAACATCATTGGAACCCTCATATCATGACTTCATTAAGCAAGATGTCGAACGCCAGCTCCATCAACGCATCAATATGTATTTCGATAACCTTTCTTACGCGGAACGCGCTCCGCAGCAAAGGGAGAATATCAAGGAAAAGATCAGGGAAAAGGTGAAATCCGATATTCAAACTGCATTATTACAATTCATTACCCATTCACAAGCCGAGACAGGAGGAAATCCAAATGGAGTTTAATGTAACCAATCATCAGCTTTGTGTAGGAGATATCAAAATTACCGGTGTAGCAAGCTCTGCTTTATTTCTCATTGGGGATGTACAAACGGTCCAACTATCCTCAGCATTCGATACCCCGCCGGAGTCTCTGATCATCGGGCCATTCGTACCGCTTACTCCAGAAGGGTAAAAAAACATGTTTTCAAGAATATCAAAAGTAAAATCTATATTTTCCGACACGGTATCTTTCAGCTCCTCCATGCAAATCGGGGATACCTCATATATTGACGGGAATTCCCTGGCTTTAGCCGTTCAAATGAAAAGTGAAACTTTCGACTCAGTCGATATTCATTTCGAAGACTATGACATTTTTAAGAAACCATTTTATATCCCAAGGTTGAATGAACCAGTCATATCAAGTTTTTCAAATCCGAATCCCTTCATACGGGTCGGCAATATCAATATAATCGGGGTATCAGCCTCATCTGTGGTTGGTGTGGGGAACGTAGGCCATGCACGTATGGAATCAAGAGTGAAGCATATTCGGGTGGTGCCTAAAGAAAACGAAGAGACGCCAATCGAGGATTCAACCAACAACACTTAAACTTTTAAAGGAGGGGTTCATATGCCCGCCATTATCGGCCCGGTTCAAGTATTTAATGTCGCTCAAGGAAACCTGTTATTCGGTGATTGCGCCGTCATTTCCCCTAAGTCTTCCTCCAAATCGGTTAACGGATCCGGCTCAGGGAACACGGCTGCAATCGTTTTTACGGCCAATGGTCTGAACGGTAGCAATGTCCTTGATGTCAATGGGGTCGACCAGCCCATTACGGGGAATAATTAGTCAAAGAAAAAAGCCTCCCATTTCCAGGGAGGCTTTTACATTCGGACTATTTTTCTAACATGTTGAATACTTGCTCGACATCTTTGTCTCCCCTGCCTGATAAATTAACGATCAGTATATCATCCCTTGTTAACTCTTTAGCGAGCTTCATGGCGTGAGCTAGGGCATGTGAGCTTTCGAGAGCCGGAATGATTCCTTCTGTTTTGGATAATACCTGAAAAGCCTCAAGAGCTTCTTCCCCTTTTACCGTCACATACTCCGCTCGTCCGCTTTCTTTCAAAAAACTATGCTCGGGCCCCACGCTCGGGTAATCCAAACCTGCAGCTATAGAGAATGTTGGTTTTGGTTCTCCTTGTTCATCCACTAACGTCAAACTTTTGAATCCATGCAATACTGCCGGGACACCTTGCGAAATACTTGGGGCTTCAATCGGTTCAACACCAATTAAACGGACATTTTCTTCATCGAGATAATGAGCAAAAGCACCGATCGCATTACTTCCCCCTCCTGCACAAGCAATGATGGCAGTTGGCAGTATTCCTTCCTTTTCAAGGATTTGGCGTTTTGATTCTTCACTTATGATTGATTGGAAATGTTTAACGATCGTTGGATATGGGTGTGGCCCCACTGCTGAACCAAGCAAGTAAAAAGTATTTTCATAGTTTTGCACCAAGTCATTCAATGCCTCATCAACAGCATCCTTCAATCGACCCTGTCCCTTTTCGACAGCTACGACTTTTGCCCCCAGCAATTCCATCCGAAAGACATTCAATGCCTGCCTCTCCGTATCCAGCTTACCCATATAGATCACACACTCCATGCCAAACATCGCACATGCTGTCGCAGTCGCCACACCATGCTGTCCTGCTCCTGTTTCTGCGATGATGCGTTTAGCACCCCTTCGTTTAGCGAGCAGGATTTGTCCGATCGCATTATTAATTTTATGAGCACCTGTATGGTTCAGATCTTCACGCTTCAAGTATATTTTTGCCCCGCCAACCTTTTCCGTTAAATTCTTTGCAAGTGTTAACGGGTTTTCGCGTCCGACATATTCTTTCAGATAATATCGGAACTCCTCAATGAATGCCGGGTCATCCTTATATTTCAGGAATTCCGTTTCTAAAATATCCATAACTTCCTGAAGTTCACCCGGTATAAAGCTTCCACCGAACTCACCAAAGTATCCCTTGCTCTTGATCTCACTCGTCATACTCTTCTCTACTCCTTTAAAAAGGTATTTTTCTCCACTAGTATATAGTAAGCATTTACACCTTTTCAAACTATTCTGTTTATTCAAACAAAAAGAAGCGTCCCACATCAATGGGACACTTCTTCTCTCTTATACTTCCAATAAATGCGAGCCGTCAAAGAAAAACAAGTAACGGCCGGTTACCTTCTTATTCATTATTCCCTCAACAGCCCTCGTATAAAGCTGAAGCTGCATCTGGTATCGATCGGCAAGAATCCCTTTAGCCCCTTCGAACCCGCTTGCAAAACGGCCGGTGATCGTATCCGTTTTATAGTCGAGAAGCACAAGACCTTGTTCATCCTCAAAGATACAATCAATCACCCCTTGGATAAGGACTTCTTCATCTCCAGCTGTCCAATCGCTGTAAGCTTCCTTTGCAGGCAGCGACATCGTAAATGGCACTTCACGGCGAATGCTTTCGGCCCTCTGCATTCTTTGGCCGATTTCACTCTCGAAGAAATCGACGATCGTCTCCGGATCCACAGCTTCTTTCTGTTCCTCCGTCAACAGCTCACGTTGAATCAGATCAATGATCAGTTGCTGAATCGATTGAATGGTAATCTCTTTAGATAGATCAATATGCTGCATGACTAAATGTGTAATCGTACCCCTTTCAGCAGGAGTTAGAGACTTTTCTTGCATGAAAGTCGGCCGCTTCGTGATAGGCCGCTTAAATTTACGCAACAGCTCTGTGGAGCTTTGCTCGTCCTTGAGTTCATATTGACGTTTTAATTCAGAAACGGATTGCTTGGAACGATACACCGTCGCCTCATGCTCGGGGTACTCCCATTCCAGCTGTTCCTTGATATCATCATAAAACTCGGAAACGATGCCGACCTTCTCCGATTTCTGGACATGTTCAAGCATTTGCTCTTGAACCAGTGCCTCTTCCTCATCCAGAACAGCAAGCTCTTCACTTGGAATGACGGAAATGGACCAATTCGATGGATGCGACTCCATTTCCAGGCCAAGACCTGCAGCACCAAGAGAATCCCGATGTCGGGCAAGGGATGGACCAATCCAATCAAGATAACTTTTTGCACCTGCCCGTACATAGTCCTTCAATAGCCAATCTCCATGTGCCGCATTACTTTCCCAGTTCTGCTGCGTTTTTTCTGCATCATTGATACTGGCAATCAAATAAAGCTTTTCCTTAGCCCTTGTTAGCGCCACGTAGAGGACACGCATCTCCTCGGCAATTAATTCAAGCTGCTTTTTTTTCTTAAAAGCCAATTGAGGGAGGGATGGATAAGTTATCCGTAATTCGGAATTCACGTACTTTGCCGCAAAGCCATAATCTTTATCCAGTAAATAGGACTTTCGTAAATCCATCATATTGAATTGCTTGGAAAGACCGGCAATGAACACGATCGGGAACTCAAGCCCCTTTGACGAGTGAATTGTCATCAGCCGGACTACATCTTCCTGTTCCCCTAAAGCCCGAGCTGCCCCTAAATCATCTCCACGTTCTTGCATCCTTTCTATGAACCGCAAGAAACGGAACAGACCGCGGAAAGAACTTGCTTCATATTGCCTTGCCCTGTCATACAGCGCTCGTAAATTGGCCTGACGCTGTTTGCCGCCCGGCATCCCACCTGCAAAATCATAAAACTGCGTTTCGCGGTATAGGAGCCAGATTAGATCTGATAATGCCTCCTGCCTGGCAAGTTTCCGCCACTTCACAAGTTTTTTATAAAATGCAGAGGCTTTTTCATAAAGCCCCGGATGTTCTTCAGGGTCACTCTTTCTGTAAAAATCAGCTAGTGCTTCGTAATAGCTTCCTGTATGGAATAAACGCACCTTTGACATCTCTTCTTCATCCAACCCAACGATAGGTGAACGGAGAACGGAAGCCAATGGGATATCCTGTTGCGGATTATCAATCACCTTCAATAAGGAAATCATGATGGCCACTTCGGTCGCTTCAAAATACCCCGTGGATAAATTAGCATATACTGGAATTCCCTGCTTTTTAAATTCCTCCATGATTTGCGGTGCCCATGGCATTGAACGAAGAAGAATGACCATGTCCCGATAAGTGGCAGATCGGTACCTTTTGGTTTTCGTATCATATATCCGATGCTTTTCGCTTATAGCCTTTTTAATGAGCTTGGCCATCTGCCTTGCTTCGAGCTGCGCTTTTTCAAGCTCCTCGGCCTCAAATCCGCCATCATATCCTTCCATTTCCGAATGAGCTTCAGGATCGGCTGCTCCATCAATTAAATGGAGTTCGATCGGGTATGGATCGTCTTCGGGATATGGGGCACCTTTTTTCAATTGGGCATCTTCATCATAATCAATCTCACCGACTGTAATGCCCATCAACTGTTGAAACAAGAAATTGGTCCCATCAAGAACTTCCTTTCGGCTCCGGAAATTGCGGTTTAAATCAATTTTCAGTCCGGAATCAACACCGTCATGGGTAAATCGTGTGTATTTTCCAAGGAAGAGATTCGGTTCTGCAAGCCTGAACCGGTAAATGGACTGCTTGACATCGCCTACCATGAAAAGATTCCCATCATATTCTCCGTCAGCCGTCACCAATTTTAAGATCGTTTCCTGAACCAGGTTCGTGTCCTGGTATTCATCCACTAGTACCTCTTTGAACTGGTTCCTGTATTCGATGGCTGCCGCTGAAGGTTTTCGTTCACCATCCACCGTTTCCCCTGTCAAAATTTGAAGACAATAATGTTCCAAATCGGCGAAATCCACCAAGTTCTTTTCTGCTTTTGCAGCAAAGAATCTTTCGTCAAACCGTTTAACAAGCATTACAAGTGTATCGACATAACCCTTAAGCTCCCTTATATCCCGCAGGTAGCTTTCCGGTTTCCGGGAAAATAACTCTTCCTGTAACGATTTGATGATCTTCTTGGCCTTATCCCGGTACTTGGTAGCCTCATCAGCCACTTCCTTGATAAAATCTGCACCGGTAAGGCGTTTTGCCGTCCCGAATTTCACGTTTTGGATTTCCTCATAAAGTGCATTCCACGATTGGTCCTTCACTTCCGAAAGTTTAGCAACCAGTGCAAGATCGGCTAGATAGTTCTCAGCCCTTGGAGCCGGCCCCCCAGGGGTTTTTGTCAACGCAAGCGAGCGTTCCAATAAATCCCTGGCCGTGTCCAATTGTAAACCAATATCGAACTTCAATGAATCGATAAACGAAAGATCATCAATCCCATCATCATCTGCCAGCTCATACATGCTGGCGGCACCATCGAGCCATCGGTCCGGGTTTGGATTCGATTGCGAAAAATCATGCAGCGACCGCACGATATTCTGAAGTGCATCATCATTTCGATCGCTTGTAAAAGCATCGACCAAATTAAAGAACTCTTCGTTATCACTTTGGCCATACTGCTCCTCGAAAAGCTCTTCCATCACTTCATCACGGAGCAGCTGGATCTCCGTTGAATCTGCAATCCGGAAGCCCGGGTCGATATCCGTAAGATAATAATACTTCCTGATCACCTCTAGACAAAACGAATGGAGTGTGGAAATCGAAGCACGATTAATCAAGCTCAACTGCTTACGTAAATGCTGTGAATGTGGATTATCATCGATCGCTTTTTCTAATGCCTCACTTACCCGATGGCGCATTTCGGCAGCCGAGGCATTGGTGAATGTAACCACGAGCAGTTCATCAACATCGATTGGATCTTCTTCTGAAATGACTTTTTGAATGATCCGATTGACCAGTACCGCTGTTTTCCCTGAACCCGCAGCGGCCGCAACCAGGATGTCCTGATCTTTAGCCCATATTGCCTTCCATTGATCTTCCGTCCAGGTCACGTCTCCTGGCAGAGCAGGAATTTTCGTTTTACTCATCGCTCTCCCCCTCTCCCCTTAATAGCTCAAGAACGTCATTTTGTTTCTTCTGTGCCAAATTCCTGAATTGGTTCTCCTCCAGTGACTGGTCGAATTGGCATACAGATTTAAAGGAACAGAAGGTACACGGCGTTTTTTCCTTTAATTTGTATGGAGTAATATCCACATCACCATCGACCATTCGATCTCCAGCCTCCTGATAAATACGGCGCACATGATGATTCAGAAGGGAAAACTCCTCCCTGCTGGCAACTTTGGAAGCCGCCAGGAGCGATCCGTCCTTTTTAAATCCAGCTGGAATGATATCCGACTTACCCGAATTTTCAATATCAAGCGAGGTATCCATCAACTGAATGACATTTGAATGGTCCAGTACAAGTCCATTCATTTTAAAGCTTTTATAAATTTCTTCTTCAATTTTATCCAAACTGAGCATTCCCTTTGATTTGACAACGGGATTATGCACATGAAAATACAAAACTCCTGCTGGAATCGCTTCTTTTCCAATCAGCGACTTGGAATGGGTGACGACGATATCTAGGTATGTCAACATTTGCAGCGCTAGTCCATAATATACTTCACTCATGTTCAGTTCCTTTTCACTCGACTTATAATCGAGCACACGCAAATAGACACCCTCATCTTCTTCCGCTTTATCCACGCGGTCGATCCGCCCGATCAATTCCATCTTCGTACCGTTTTTCAATGTGAAAGAAAGTGGCGGCAGCTCGCCATTTTTTCCGAATCCAAGTTCTAATCCGATTGGAGCAAAACCGCTCGCCTTTGCATGTTCACTTAATACGATCGAGGCACGTCCAATCACGTGTTCGAGTTTCCTGCGTAAATAGTGATGGCGGTTCGTACTTAACAAAATCTGATTTTGGAGTTTAGGAGCAAGTCTCTCCACAGCAATTCTGGCCAGCTCCAAGCATTGTTCCGGGGTCAATGTAGACCAAGGAATATCATGTTCCTTCAAGTAATCGGAAATCATTTTCAACGCTCCATGGAACATCTCGCCTATATCCGGGGCATCCAAACGGAAAATCTGCCTTTCCCTCAATTTCAAGCCATGAGCCGCATAATGGGAAAACGGGCAGCTATTGAACATTTCCATCCTGGATACACTCGTAAGAATGCTCTCACCGTATAATTGCTTACTTGTTTCCTCAGTTAATTTCTTTGTCCTATTTTGATAAAAAAGGCTCGATAAAACCTTAGTTGCTGAAGGACCGGCCATTTCATCATCAATAATGGAATTATATACATCCCACCATAGTGAATGGATTGGATAGTTCCTTTTCTTCAGCTGCAATTGGGCAGCCAGGTACGAAAGGGCAACATCATGATTCGCTGCATATTTCACCTGTTCCTCTGCAGACAGATCGGACGGATCGTTCATATAATACACATCGGAAACATTAGGCAATACGTCCCTTACCCGTTTCAAATAGGATGAAGGTAAAAGCGCCTTCCCTTCCTCATCGGCAAGCGGATATGATAAATAAAGGGCCTCGGCAGGCGTAGTGAATGCTTTGTACGCTGTGAACTCCTCATCCAGCAGGCGCACTTTCGAACTTGGGGCAACATCAAGTCCACCAGCCAGCAGCACATCACGATCACTATCTGAAAATATCCCGTCAGATACTGCTTTTCCCGGCAGAACCCCTTCGTTCAATCCGATAACAAAAGCTGTCTTCACATCATCCAGGCGGGATAAATCTAGATTAGCGACTAATACTTGGTCAATTGCCGGCGGTACCAAAGAAAATTCAAGAGACTCCAAACCAGCTTCAATGATTACCGCAAACTGTTTCATGGAAAGCTCTTCCCCGCTCAGCAGTTCAACGAATTGGTCCAATAGGTCGACAACCGCATTCCATGTTTGCTCATGCTCTCTTGCCGATACCAAATCACCTGCTTCTTCTGCCTCCAGTTTCAGCTTTTCCAATTTTTCCGGTATATGCAATTCTTCAAGATATAGATAAAGGGCTTCACACAATTCCCTGCCATTAGCAGCCTTTTTAGCCCGTTTTGAGAGCCTCAAGATGGGCTCGGTAAATAATTGCTTCATTTCATTCAACTCTTGCTCAAGCATCATTTCCTTATCCGTTTGGTTCCGGTCCTCGAGTTCCAGACCGCGGAAGCGCCGGTAGGTCCAACGATCTTTGGACGTCCACCCGCTTCCTTTAATGCCGCGGGCCAGCACATAGTTTTCCAGCTTATCTACCTGTTCACGCATCCGGTCGTGGTTTTTTTGCAGCGGAAATAGAAGCTCCGTCTTGATTGCACGAAATACCGGTTCATAACGCCAATAGCCATTGATGATCTCCAAAGTCGAACGAATCAGTTCAATCAGAGGATGATTCAGCATCGTCCGTTTGGAATCGACGAACAAGGGAATTTGATAATCCCGAAAAACGGTTTGTAAAATATCTGCGTATGCTTCCCCGTTACGGACTAAAATCGCAATATCACGGAAACGGTGCTGTTTCTGTCTGACCAGCGACAAGATATCCCGGGCAACTCCTTCAATCTCAGCTCTGCGGTTAACTGCCTGGGCGATCGTTACATCAGGTGACTGCTGCTCAAACGTTCGTGCAGGACGAATGGAAAAATAAGTTTCCAGATGATTCAGCCCCGGACTCTTTCCAAACCTTTCCGATCTTTTTAAGATTCGATCTTCTGAAATCGGTATGCCATTCCTCAATCCAGCCTGATATAGGTGATGATAAAGGTTTCCCGTTTGCCTGAACAATTGCAAATCATCCGGAGCATATTGCCTGTAGGGCTGATCTAACGTCAGCGAGACCGTTACACTCCTGCACAGCTTCATCAATTCTTCAACAATCAATAATTCCTGTGGAGTCAAGCTATAAAAACCATCGATATATATATCCGCATTCCTTATATATGAAGACTCTGACATTTTTTCGATCAGCAAAGTGAAATAATCTTCGGAGTCTAAATATTTATTGACCATTTCATCCTCAAAAGCCTGATAGACCAATTCAAGATCATGCAGTTTATCCTGAATGCCGCTGCCGGCCTGTGAGGTTTCAGCCAAATAGTTTTGAATGTCATCAGGTTGGATGCAATACTGCTTGAACTCAGCCAGCATCAGCTCCATCTGTGCAATGAACCCCTGCTTATCAGCAGATCGACTGAACATCTTTAACTCTTCCTTTTTATCATCCATGATCTTCCGTATCAGCATATTAACGCCAACACTGTCCAGATGCAGCCGGCTCATCCCCCCGGTTTCCTGAAGAACGCGCCAAGCAAGCCTGCTAAAACTGAAAACCTGTGTCCGGATCATTCCGGCAAGGCCTGGTGTTTTAATTAATTTATATTCAGATAGAAACGTCATCTGATCAGGAACGAGGTAGATAATTGGATTTCCTTCGGGATCTTCTGCCAATTTAGAGCGGATTTCGTCCAATATATTCGAAGTTTTCCCTGTACCCGATCTTCCCAGTAAAAAACGGAGTGACATCTCTTTTCCCCCTTACAACATAATATCTAGATCCATCATACCAGAAATACTTTCGTCTTTATGACTAGGTTTCTGTTTCCAATTAGATTTACTTTCTATTATTTTACCGTCTCCCTTAAAAAAACACCAATCGTACGTTCGCGTTTCCCCCAAAAGAAAAAGCCCGCATCTTACTCGGGCTTCCACAATCACTCACCTGTAAACTTAAAATTGAAATCATTGACCGGCCAATATCGAACATCCACTTTACCGACAACATTTTCTACCGGTATATAACCAAAGTGACGGCTGTCAGCACTTTCAAGACGATTATCACCCATGACAAAAAGCTTGCCCTCCGGAACTTTGGTCATATCCGTCAATTCTTTTAATGTAAAATCACCTGTAAAATCCTGTCCTGGGAAACCTTCCTTGAATTTCTCAAGATAAGGCTCATCCACTTTCTTACCATTTACGTAAAGCCAATCATCTTTATAACGAATACGGTCACCTGCAACCCCTATAACCCGCTTAACATAATCTTCTTGTGAATTCGCATGAAAAACAATAATGTCAAAACGGTTGATATCATGAATCTGGTAATTGATTTTATTCACGACAAGTTTATTTCCATCTTCAAGGGTCGGCTGCATCGACTTTCCTTCAACATCATAGCTTGAAAAGAGAAATGTACGGATTAAGATGTAAATAACAAAAGCTATCATCGCTGGTTTTATCCAATCGGATAAAGAATTCTTGTTTGTTTTTTCCATCTACTTCAACCCCTACTGCATTTATATATTAATTTATTGCCCTTCTTCTCTCTTCATGCTTTTATTTAACCGGACTTCCAGCCTTTTCCCCACATACCATAGGATAAAGATGACGATTCCGATAATGATCGTTCGCACAGGTTTATGAATCAATGATACTAAATCGTAACCTACGAAGCTGATCGTAAAAATCATCACCGCCTTCCCTCCAATTACTGCAAGTCCATATTGCAGGGTACTGACTTTTGAAAGTCCTGCCACGATATTAACGATAGCCGAAGGTGTAAAAGGGAAGCAGAGCAATATGAACAAAGGACCGAATCCATGGCTCTCAACCCATACCATCAACCTCTGCACCTGTTTATGTCTTTGCAAAAATCGGAAAAACCTCATTTGACCATATCTTCTAATAATCCAAAAGATCAAAAAGGACCCCGCTACCGCACCAATCCAAGAAAATAAAAACCCCCACCAGAGACCAAATGCCGTTGCATTGGCAAGCACGAACACCACTAAGGGCAAAAAAGGCAAAAATGCTTCCAGCATCGGCAGTAAGATTCCGGGAATTGGACCGAATGAGCGATATTGCTGAATAAGTGCCGATATATGATCAAGTGTAAACCACTCACGTATAGTATCCAAATCCATAATTATCTCCCTCGACATGCTGCCATCAAAGCAGCATAAACTTATTAAAAACCGTTTATTTTAGATATATCACTTTCCCCCGAAATTGCAAGAATTATTATCCATATATCTTCATACTTTCCCTATCTCCGGAAAACATAATCTTGTTAACGAATATTTCTAGATTTATCAAAACTGCTTGCATAACCACTGAAAATACATTAGGATAAAAACGGAACAAATGTTCTCGTTTTTTCAGGATATACATATTAGTATTAAAAACGCGCTATTTAGAAAGGGGCGGTCATGATGACCCGCATTCCAGAAGGTGACCGAAATATGATTGAAAAAGCCATCTACCTCCCTATGGTTATTACAGTCTTAAACCGGGATCTCAAGGTCATCGAAATTAGTCCGTTTAAATTAAAAAGGCCCTATTCGGAGCTGGTGGAACATATTTTAAAAGTGGTTCAAGACGAACTTGCCGAAGTACGGCGCTATTTGCGCAAAGAGAATATTAAAATTAGTGAAATCAAACGCGATGAATCCTTCACGATGTATTGTTTTTTATATAAAGGATACGAGGAACATCATAATTATTTCAATCCCCGCCTTCGCAACAAAACCGAAGACTTGTTATGTTATTACTTTTTCGAAAAAAAACCCTCAAGGGATTAACGGGTTAAAAGGGAGCCTTCCGGAAGGATACAAATTCCCTTGGATGTAAAAAGGTTGACCATAAAAAAGCATCGCATCTTTCCTGGCATAAAGGTAAGGGAGTCTTTCATGATCAAGATCGATTAGACTCGCTTACCTCCATTCCCCCTGTTTGAATATTCCATAACATCATAATTTAATTGGCTAGTTCAAACCAAGGCATAACCTATGTAATCAAGTGCATACTGAATATCCTTTTAACATTTAAGTTTTAAGTCTCATTAAATGAAAGTTAATTACATGCTCCATGACAAAGGTTGGAGTGGCACCCGTTATGATCGACTCATCATATTGAAGAAAAGGATAGGAAAACAGTCAGCTTCGACAAATCGATGTAAAAGTAACCAATATCATGATCCGCCGCAGAATGTAACACGTATTCATGATTTGCCATGATCGATTGCCGTCAACAATTCCCTGCATCGAAAGAATGGAAATTCCTTTAGGACGATGGGACGCTTAAAAAGCCCATGTTATCCTTTGTTGGATCAAGCCCTCGCATGTCGGATGAAATGTCTGCCATGGATTTCAGATAGTTAATATCTTCTTCCAAAAATACCTTTTACATTTAACTGCGTTACTTCAAGTTCCCTTGTAATGGCATCCTTCATTAAAAGTTTGCTGTATGCATAGCATCGCCTTTGTTCTTGGTGATTAAACGGCAGAATGTCGACGCTGCATCCTTCTGGTATATTACCCTCTTCCCTATTAAAGGAACCGAGGACTGCCAATAGCCGCTTCTCCACTTCTTGTTACACTAGCGGTTTGCACAATTACTGCTCACTGATTAAGGCAACAGTTTCGACGAAATTGTCCTTAACGATTAAAAGGTCTGGCCCGTTTGTTCATTATTAAGCGACATTTAATTTCCATTCATCTATTATAACTATACGTCTAAACTATCATTTTAGTGTCAGTACAACGTTATTAGGAAAGATGTTAATTTCATATCCATACTTATTATTATCTACTAGTAACAACCTCTTTATATTAAATGTATAAAGCAAAAAGAATTTCCAGAAAAACAAAATCTTTTGTGAAATACTGAACAAAAGATACATCATCGGTGTCTATTATATTATGTATTAAGGAGTCAATCATTAAGGAAACTTATACTCATCCCTAATTTCTTATGATAACCATTCAATATTTTATTTGCATGGTTTAATTTGTAGCCAAAAGGGTTCCTATCTAAATTTTAAACCAAAGTTGCTTGGAACGAAAGGTGCAAACGCGCCGAGGAGGCTCACGGACCGCCCGCGGAAAGCGAGTGCCTGGAGGGTAATAAACGTTTAAATTGTACAATCCTAAAAAAACAGAAACAATCTCTTTAACAAAATATTTTGTTGGTAATCCTAACATTCTCCGGGAGCCTGCTCCTTGAATATATGCCAACTTCACACTCTTTTCTGAGAGAAATAGTTGATTCTTTAAAATAATGGCATTACATTTTCATTCAAGAGATTAATCATAAATACCCAGGGTCATTTTCCCTAACCATAAATCCAAACAACACATTCCTTTTTTTACCAAAAATAAAAACCGTGTCAATATTCCCATTTTTTCGGTTACACATGGTAAATTATTAACTGGAGGGGAAAAATGAAGAAAATAAATATTCTACTGGTGGCTGTTCTTGTTTTGTCTTTATTCACTGGACTTAAAACAACTGAGGCAGCCTCAAATGTAAAGGTACATTTCATCAACGTTGGACAAGGAGATTCAATCCTGATACAAACCGCTAATGAAAACGTTTTAATCGATGGCGGCGGTAAAGGAAAGGGTGACGAGGTTGTTGCCTACCTAAAAAAACAAAAGGTAAAAACACTTACTGCATTAGTTTCCACTCACCCAGATGCGGATCATGTTGGCGGTCTTGCTCATGTGATTAAATCGCTTAATGTAAAATCTGTGTATGTCCCTAAAGTTTCACATACTACCCAGGCATACAAAGACTTTTTAACGGCTGTCAAGAAGAAGAAGCTTACAATAAAAAAAGCGAAGACGGGCGTGGAAATCAACACTAAAGCAAAGGATAATTCCCTTAAATTCATTGCACCTGTTAAGGACTATGCTAAGTCTGACTTAAATAATTGGAGTGCTGTCCTGTTGCTTAAACACGGCAAAAAAACATTCTTGTTTACAGGTGATGCCGAAGAAAAAGCAGAGAAGGATATGCTGGCTAAAAAACTGGTACCAAGTGTGGATGTACTTAAAGTAGGCCATCATGGTGCAAAAACATCGACAAGTTCAGCTTTCATCAACAAAACAAAACCGAAATATGCTGTAATAAGTGTAGGGAAAAATGGCTATGGGCATCCTACTTCCACTGTTATAAAACGGTTGAATTCAGTGAAAGCCAAAACTTATCGCACAGATAAATCAGGTAACATTATTTTTACTTCTACAGGTCAGAAAATTACTGTAAAGACGGTGAAATAATTGGTACAAGGAATTATTGATCGCTTCGAAGGAAAGATCGCTGTCGTGGAAATCGATGGTGGTGACATGAAGGATTTCCCTAAAAGTGCTCTTCCCAAGGGAGCAAAAGTAGGAGATATGCTGATTATCGATGGTGATACCATCACCATTTCCAAAGAAGGAACTGAAAAATTAAGAAAAGAAATTGACGATTTAATGGATGAATTATTCGAAGATTGATTCCAGGGCCCTTCTTTAATAAGAAGGGCTTGCTTTAAATTTGATTATTCCCGTTTGGGATTCTTCTCTGATTTTTCCCCTGAACCCCCTCTTATCGCGGTATATACTTTGAGATTACCTCTGAAGCCTTGACTCCATTAGCATCAGTGAATAGATAAAAGGATTTCCTCTTTGTTTCCTCAATCCTCTGGATCAATTTCGTTTTTAAAAAAGAGGTCCGGTGCAGCTGGTTTTCGAAAGAGCTGCATGACACTGCTATATCGATGGTTTGTCTATTCCTGAATGTGATGGTTGTATGTTTGGAATCCAGGCGCTCATAGGATACCACATGTTCATGTGATAACCAGATGCATTGAGGACGTAACGGAGATGTAGTTGGAAAGAAGAATATCGAACTGGTCGGATCAATCGCAATCGGTGCTTTATGGGTGATGTTTATGAGCTGTTTCGTGCCTTGCTTGCGTCCTTCATAACTTGATCCGAAGAACTCGCAGCTTTTCTTTATTATTTCCATAGGTTTAAACGGGGAGATGAACTCGTCCTCCATTTCAATGATACGGGCATATATTTTACTGCCGTAATTAATTGGCGCAACCATTAGTGTATGTGGCGTGATTTCATATTCCTCGATGATTCCCTGATTGTTTTCCTTCATTTTTAATCCACCTCTTCCTCATTGCTAAACATCGCTATCACTTTCCAAAGCTTATATTCTTAATTGCTTGTACCCTTCCATTCCTGTCCAAGAAGAGTGAAGGGGGATAGTAAATGTATGTTAAATTACTCACTATAATAGCATAGACCTTAAACATATAAAGCAAGTTCACAAAAAATTTGAAATTCTTTTATATAGTGGCTTTTTCGTCATCTAAACGACACATTCTCTATCGTAATTTAAATTTTTTAAATTTTCAGTTGATTTTATCCGCTCAAATCCATATAATAATAAAAAGGGTCAGGGGTGGTAACTTTGAAAAATGAAAAATCTTATTCAGAGTCAGTGAAGTCCTTATCAATGAGCGAAATGAAAAACGATGCCGTGGTTCAGGAAATGTTAATTGATATGATTATTCAGGAAGCCGTCCTTACTACCAAAAAGAATCTCCTTGCAAAACAGATCGATGATGCCTTGGATATGAAAAACAAACCTTTATTCTTAAAACTAAGTTCTGAAATGAACGTTTTACTAAAACAATTTGGAAATTAACATTCATGATCAAAAAAGCCTCCCATAATGTCGGGAGGCTTTTTTTCATTATCATCACTCTTTATGAAACATACCCATGACCTCAGCAGTTTCGGTTATATTAACAAAAGCATTCGGATCCACTTCTTTTATCATCGTTTTTACATCGGTTAACTGATAACGTGTAATGACTGTCATCATTACTTTGCTCTTTTCTCCTGAATATGCACCTTCACCATCCATGACTGTAATTCCACGATATAGGTTGGTCAGGAGCTTCGTTTTCATTTCGTCACTCTTTTTGGTAACGATCATCAATGTTAATTTAATGTGATTGGAATGGATCGTATCGATCACCTTTCCTGCTGCATAAATGGAAATCAACGTATATAATGCGGCATCCCAACCGAAGATGAAGCCTGAGATTACCACCACAACAGCATTCATCACCGAAAGCAATGTACCAAGCGGAAAGTCGCTCTTCTTAGCCAATAGCATGGCAATGATATCAAAGCCGCCAGAAGACCCCGAAGCGCGAAAGACGATGCCTATACCGATTCCCGATATGATTCCGCCAAATAAAGAAGACAAAATCGGTTCAGTGGAAATACCGTGAACTGGAATGAGGTATAAACTGATGGAAATCACGACAACTGATAATATCGTATAGGTGATAAAGCGTCTCCCTAATTTCAGGTAACCAAGAATCAGCAATGGCAGGTTCATCAGAAAATTCAATATCCCTGTGTTGACTGGGGTGATGATTCCGAACATGATCGCAAGTCCACTAAGTCCGCTGCTTAAAATTAAATGTGGTATCAAAAATAAGTTGTAGGCCACTGCCACAAGCACTGAGCCTACAGTGATCAAAAGTACATTATACATATCCGATCTCCTTAAAACGAACTGGGAATTTAATTTATTATAGTAGAGAACCTAAGATTTTTTAAAATAATAGTTTTTTCTGAAAACGACTACAAACTTCCACTTTCCGAAGAAAAAAAGCCAGCTGGTTTTCAGCTGGCTTTCACTCACCCTTTGTATCTGCATTTTCAACCGTTGAAATCCGTTCGAGCATGGTCGGATGGGAATACCGCAGCCATTTAACCAGGAATGGCGGGTTGACCTGACTCAAACCCGACCTCGTGAGTTCCTGGAAAGTCGTGATTGCTGATTCTTTGTCCCCGGTCATTTCAATGGCATAACGGTCAGCCCTTGTTTCCTGATATCTGGAAACATAATTGGACAGCGGACTCGAAGCAAAGAGCAGCACAGACGTTATCAAGAGAAATAACGGAAGAGATGATATGCTGTCAACCGAACGGACCTTTAACTGATGGCCCCAGCGACCAATGATAAAGTTCATGATTTTCGAAGTCAGCCACAAACCGATTAATGTCAGTCCTAAATAACCTGCAATCCCTATATAAATGTGCTTTTCCACATAATGAGCCATTTCATGTGCCATGATAAAAAGGATTTCATCTTCCTTCAGTTTGTTCAGGGTCGTATCCCAAAGTACTATTCTTGAGTTGGAACCTATGCCGGTAACATATGCATTCAAGGCATTTGTCTTTTCCGCCATATTTACTTCATACACGTGTTCAGCCGGGATCTCAGCCTGTGAGGCTAGTGCCAATATTTCCGTTTCCAGCTCTTTATTTTTGAGAGGATAGAATTCATTGTACAGCGGATCAATCAATACAGGCTGAACGAACATCAGGAACAAGGAAAAAGGAATGGACAACATCCAAGCATAGAGCCACCACTTCTTCACACTTTTCTTCATTAACCAATATAAAACGGAAACGATGATGAACATCATCCCAAAATTCACCCAAAATTCGATGACTCCATCCTTCATCCACGAGGTGAAACTTTGTGTACTTATGTGGTAACTCTTGCTCATTCGATATCCAATGAAACTGATTGGAAATAGAGCCAGGTATGAAATAACGGAAAGCCAGAATAAGTAAATGCCCGTTCTGATCGCTTTCCGTCTCGAGACTGCCATTGACGATTTTTCAAATGCCTTTGAAAAACCGAATAATAATATGAAGAAATACAGAAGCCATTCATATGGTGTCGATACGAAAAAAATAAAATTCCGCAGTCCTGAATACTCTTCACTAAGCTTTAGTTCCCTTGCATTCAGGAATGTTGCAGGATCTGCTGCCGTTCCACGCAAAGCTTCGGGAATGGTCGTATCCGCTCCATAAAAAATATACCAATACATCGCTGCTGCATAAAGGATATATAATATAATCGCTCTTCCAGCCCATTTTCTAACCATGATGCCCCTCCTTAAAACGAATCTCCCTCTTAATAGTTTAATCCAAAATGGACAGGTTAGAACCGGATTTCCCTTATTATTCACTTCTTACAATTCCCATCATTTTGTTGAATATTTCACAGAATACTCCATCAGTCAAACATGCACTTCCGGGATGGGAGTTTTAAGGCAACGACGAATTTATTCCTTTGCCTATTTGCTAAAGTGAAATCGTTTCATCAAAGGATTTTAAATGTGAATTTGATTTATAATGAATGAGACCGATTAACGGAACGGCGGGCATGATTGATCATCCCTTCATCCCGCTATTTTGCAAACCATACAAAAGTGCCATAAGCTCCGGTCGATTATTAACATTCAGTTTTTTGTAAATACGGCTTATATAGTTTTTTACCGTGCCGATCGATAGAAAAAGTTTTTTGGAAATTTGCTGATTCGTTTCGCCTTGGGTTAGCAGGATAAGCAGTTCATGCTCGCGTTTAGAAAAAGCCCCCAATTTTCCGATTGCCTTTTCCAAAGTTACTGGTGATCTTTCAACATCCCGCTCCAGCCTTTTCATTAAAATTGATTTGAATGAGGCAGGATAAACGATCTGACCGTTGGCACATTGACGGATTGCCGACAACACTTGTTTCATTCCGCCATCCTGTAACACATAACCTGCTGCACCATGACCTATTGCTTCAATAAGATAGTGATTTTCTGAATAGTCAGTAAAAACGACGAAAGGAGTGGATGGGTGTTTTTCCTTAAGGACTTGCATGACTTCTTGTCCATACCTCCCTGAAGAGCGGGCATCAATAAGAATGACATCTGGTATGACTGATGTATGATCAGAATCAAGAAGGTCCATTTCATTTCCAGTCATCCCTATGACCTTAATGTCACCTTCTTGTTCGATGATTCCCTCAATTCCTCCCTGACCACCATATATCATTAGCTTAATCGACTTCATAACCTCACCTGTTACTTTTTTTATTTGTTATTAATCCGATAGTTTTTTATAATTGTTCGCCATAGAATAGTTCTAATGGTCTATATTTTACATCATTAATTCACCTGTTAACAAATTTAAACTGTAAAAAATACTTTTAATAATTGAGTTCCTCCTGACAATAAAAAAGGCTATCAACCCGTTTGACTTCAGGATGATAGCCTTTTTCTTTGTTCCTCATCTATGAGCGTATCAAGTTTCATGATGCTTTCCTTTGCCCGGGGAAAATCAATTTTGCGATAATGGTGTTTTCCGCCTTCTTCTTCATCTTTTTCGTCGGCCCATTTGACGACTTGCTGAAGCGGTGTACGAATAATATCATTCGAAGGTAAGAACGAATCGGTATGAAATAAAATGGCGAGGGAAATGGTCTTTGCCTTGATCGGGTTTTCTCCCAAGCGGATTAACAGTTTATGTGCTCGTTCGGCACCTTTGATGGGGTGAATATCATTTTGTTTATAAAGATCATAATCCCATTTACCATTGCGATACCAGGTGAAATGACCCATATCATGCAATAGCCCGGCTTTAGCGGCAATATCAGGGTCGACATTATATTCATTTGCTAAGTGAAACGCATGGTATGCTACCGCAATCGCATGTGCCAGACCTGAACGATTCAAGTATTTTTGAGCAATGGGATGTGTAAAAATATCCAAAAGTTTTACATCTCTCATCTAACCCCTCCTTACAATATTGTGGAAATTTTTAATGACAATCATAACTCTTTTCGAAACAAGAATCAAGGTTTTAAGATTCTTCAATATATTTTATGCAACCTCATACACTTTGGTTGTACAAAAAAGGACCATTGCCGGTTATAGGCAATGATCCCCTCATGATCAATGTAATTCAGTTTTGCAGTACATGGTTTTTCAAGGAACGTCGTAAAATTTTACCAGTCGCGTTTTTTGGAAGTTCATCCAAAAACTCAATTTTTGCCGGCACCTTATATTTGGCCAAGTGTACCATGCAATGGGCGAGCAGCTCTTCCTCGGTCAATGCATTGTTTTTCTTTACCACAAAGCATTTAACCACTTCCCCCTGATTGGGATCGGGAACGCCAATGGCTGCTGCCTCAACTACTTCAGGATGGGCATACAAAACCTCCTCCACTTCACGTGGATAGACATTATAGCCACCGACGATGATTAGCTCCTTTTTACGATCTACAATGAAAAAGTAGCCTTCATCATCCATCCTGGCTAAATCGCCTGTATATAACCAGCCATTTTTCAAGACAGCGGCTGATTCTTCAGGCATTTTATAATAACCTTTCATTACATTCGGACCCCTGACAATCAATTCTCCTACACCATTGATCGGCACTTCTTCTCCAAGCTCATTGACCACTTTGTTTTCCACCCTAAGGATGGATGTTCCGATGGAACCCGCCTTCCTTGGACGGTCCAAAGGATTGAAGCAGGTAACAGGGGAAGCTTCGGATAAGCCATATCCTTCTGAAACCCTAACATTAAATTTCCGCTCGAATGATTCAAGCAGGGACACTGGCATGGCGGATCCGCCAGATATGCATATCCGCAAAGACTTCAAAGCATCCTCTTTCGCATCTGGATATTGAAAAAGAAAGTTATACATCGTAGGCACGCCAGCAAAAACGGTTGCATCATATTTTTTGATTTGCCTGAATATTTCCTTTGGACTGAATTGCGGGACAATTAAAAGCGTACCTCCGCTTATCAACGGGGCATTCACAACTACCGTTAAACTGAAAACATGGAACATTGGCAATGTCGTAATGACACGGTCACTTTCCGTGATATTTAAATATTCACCAATATCATGTGCATTGGAGTAGATATTGGTATGTGTGAGCATGGCCCCCTTTGGTTTCCCCGTTGTCCCGGAAGTATAAAGTATGATTGCCGTATCTTCAGGATCCAGTTCAGGACCTTTAAAGCCTTCATCCCCCGATTCGACCATTTTTGTAAACGATTTCATTTTATTGCAGATGTTAAATTCGCTACTATCCCCACTATGCGGCTGCGTTTCACAAATTACATATTGTTCTACGCTTGAAAGGATAGGGTTCATTTTCTCCAGTAAGGGTAAAAGCTTATCTACTGCCACAACAACCTTTACATCGCCATTATTCAGGATATAACCAATCTCGTCAGGTGTGTATATTGGATTGACGGGAATTACGGTCGCCCCTGCTCGCATAGCTCCATACAATGAAATGATGAAATGTGGAGAGTTGCCTAATAACAGCGCAATGTTATCACCTTTTGAAACACCAAGCCTATGTAATTCGTCCGCGAACTTCGTAACGGCTTTATCCAATTCCCCATATGAAGTGGATTGATCCAAAAAGTAATATGCTGGCTTATCCGCCTTTTTTAAAGCCATTTGATGAAGCTGTTCAGATAAATTCATCTTTCTCCCTCCCCTGCAAATAGCATGAATGAATGGTCATTCATTTTTATGGTGAACTAAATACATTTTTATTATATTAAAAGAATGCGATCACAGCAACCATTTTATCCATATTCAAGCAATTACTGTCATTATTAGTCACAAAAGCCGTCCTAATAAGTCGGGACGGCTTTCAGGCTTAATATATTAAAGCCAATATTTCTTCTTTTGTTACATTGCCAAAATAATGACGAACATCGATCTCATCCAATACTCTGCTGATTGCTTCCTTTTCATAGCGTGTTCCAGTAAGCTTTCGTTCAATATCCGCTACCTCTCCAACCCCGAAGAAATCACCGTAGATCTTGCAGTTTTCAATGATTCCCCTGTTCACTTCAAGGCGGATATCAACAGATCCCACAGGAAATCTATGTGAGTTTTGCAAGTTGAATTTAGGTGATTTTCCGTAATTCCACTCCCAATTTTGATACCTATCTTCCGAGATTTCGTGAATTTTCTCCCAATCCGTTTCTGTTAAAACATACTCTGTAACCTTTCCGGTTTCTTTGAAAATATTTTGCAGAAGGAATGAACGGAATTCTTCAACAGACATCGGTTCTTTTAGAAAATCGGCGATATTACCGACACGGCTTCTTATCGATTTAATCCCTTTGGACTCGATTTTATCTTTTTTCACTTTTAAAGCGGATACAATGTGATCCATTTCTGATTGAAACAGCAATGTTCCATGACTGAACATTCTGCCCTTCGTTGAAAACATCGCGTTTCCCGAAATTTTCTTTCCTTCAGCCAGAATATCGTTACGACCGCTCAATTCAGCATGTATTCCTAGTTTCTCGAGCGTTTCCACGACAGGCTGGGTGAATTTCTTGAAGTTATGGAAACTGTCCCCATCGTCTTTCGTAATGAAACTGAAATTGAGATTCCCTAGGTCATGATAAACCGCTCCACCTCCGGAAAGGCGGCGAACAACTGTAATGCCCTTTTCATCTACATAATCGGAATTGATTTCTTCGATCGTATTTTGATTTCTGCCTATGATGATTGAAGGTCGATTAATGTAAAATAAAAGATATGTTTCATCTATGTTTAAATGTTTAAGCGCATATTCTTCGATGGCCAGGTTAATTCTTGGATCTGTAATTCCCTTATTATCAATAAAAAGCACAGTTGTTCCTCCTTGTAGACTTCATATCACTGATGTTTCATTTATAGTTGGAACTCGAGATTGGTTTTGGCTACAGCTATTTCCCTTTTGAATACCTCGGATGCTTCTTTTTTCAGTTGATCGAGATTCCCATAATGAGGGAGGTGAGTTAACAGCAAAAGCTGGACGTCAGCCTTTTCTGCCAGCATGCCCGCTTCCCTTGCCGTCATATGCCCCGCCTTTGAACCATCCATATCACTGTAAAAGTTACTTTCACATAATAAAACATTTGCGTCTTTAGCGAAATCTGCAAGCTCATCCATATATGAACTGTCACCTGTGTAAACTATCGAATGATTTTCAGCTTCGATCCTCATTGCAAAACAAGGGACTGGATGTTTTGTTTTCATGAACGTAAATTTACACGGTCCAATGGTTAAGGGGTGATCAGCAGAGATGGCTATCCCCTTTGTCACGTCTTTGTATGTTAACTTACCAAATTCGACTTCGTCCAAATCATGACCATATATAGGAATCGTCCTTTTTTCGCTGCCCAATATCTGCTGTATGAACGCAGCGTGCTGCAGGACACCAATATCCGCTACATGATCAGGATGATAGTGGGATAATACAACTGCACCAAGATCCTCCGGCTTCATATGGTTTTGAAGCTGTGATAGGACACCGCTGCCACAATCAAGCAGAATGCGAAAATCTTCATATTCAAGCAAATAGCCGGAACTTGCCTCATTTTTAGCTGGATAACCGCCCCAGCACCCAATTACGGTGATTTTCATTCTTAGGCACTCCTTTTTTTCTCTCAATGACTTCCCCATTAATATAAACTATTCTAGCCCTTATTTCACCTTTTTTTACTTATGTTATAAAACATTCATTGACATCTCAAATCTGTTATAATACAATAAAACCATAGAAAAGCGAATAATAAAAAATTCAGGAGATGATGTTCATGATTCAAAGTAGCGTTGAGTTCTTTAAAAATCTGCCACCGAAACAATGCACGGAATGCGGAAAAAAAATTGAAGAACAGCACGAATGTTATGGAAACCACTGTGATCATTGCCTTTCTGGAGAGTAGTAGTCTTTATGTTTCACCATCCTATCCCAAATAGCAGGATGAATTCATAGATGTTTCGGTTTCGCAGCTGAAAAAAACCCCAATGAAAGAAGAGATACCGATGATCGGCATCTCTTCTTTCATTGGGGTTCATTGCCTTTCAGCAAAAAAATAGAATGATCACGTAACGGATAATCCTTTGAACAAATATATTTTAAATAGTTCAGCAATTTCCTCTTTCTCTAATGGGGCATGGTTTCTTTCCCAATCAAAGATCAGGGCAAGGTACATCTTTAGCATCAGGAAAGCTGTTATCTCCGGATCGCAAGGTTGTATATGGCCCTTATCAATCGCTATTTTTAGTTTTTCCTTAATGTAGGATACAATGGCTTCTTCCATTTCATTAACCATTTCCTGAACGGCCGGTGTACCAATTTCCCGCTCTTCCTGAAGAAGTTTTAATGATAATTGATGTTCCTGCCTGAACTCCAGAATTCGATAAACGGCCCGATGCAGGTTTTCAAAAAAGGAGAGTTGGTCATCCAAAGATTGTTCCGCCTCATATTTCATTTCCTCTATCATCCGCTGAACGATTTCTTTAAACAGCTCTTCTTTATTTTTATAAAAGGTATAAATGGTCCCTTTTCCCACATTGGCAATTTTAGCGACTTGATCCATCGTCGTTGCCTTATAGCCAAAAAGTGAAAACGACTTGGTCGCAGCTTCCAAAATTAATTTTTTACGATCAACAGACATTTCCCACCTCAATTCTGACCAAACGGACAAAACAGTCATTATGTTCAACGATATCATACCAAAAATTTTCAGTTTTTTCAATTATATTTTCAATTCCCAAGAGAAACAATGGCCATCCCCGTTACTGGACAGCCACTTTTCGAAAATACATATTTATTTAAATCTGCAAGGCCAAAGGCAGCGTCGCTTTCCAGTGAATAACATAACTTCAAATGAAAATATGCAGAGCACATGGCAAGCATGGTTAAACTAATTTTCCCCTATTGACTGATCATTTTTCCTGTAATCTGTTTAAAATGATCGTGGCCAAAGCATCGATGAATTCAGGTTTAACATTGGGCATATCCGGCCTATAGTAGCCTGCGCCAATCTCTTCCGTCACAACCTTACATTCATAATCGTTATCATAGAGGACTTCAAGGTGCTCGGCAACAAAGCCAACAGGAATATATATGAAAGCTTTATAACCTTTTGCTTGATGAAGATCTCTGGTTAAATCCTGTACATCGGGTCCCAACCATGGTTCAGGAGTTTGTCCAGCGCTTTGCCAGCCTACTGCATAATTGGTAACCATTGAGTCTTCAGCGATCATGTCTGCCGTTTCTTTCAGTTGATTTGGATACGGATCTCCCGATTGCAAGATTTTTTCCGGGAGGCTATGTGCCGACACAATCAAAGCGAAATTATCGCGTTCTTCCGAGGTCATTTTCCCAATCACTTCTTTTACCTGGTCTACCCAATATTGGATGAATTTTGGCTCATCATACCAGCTTTCAACGGAAGTGATGGTCAGATCCCCCAATTTAGCGGCTTCATCCTGGGCACGTCCATTATAAGACTTCACGCTGAATGTTGAAAAATGCGGTGCCAATACGATACTGACCGCTTCTTTGATTCCATCTTCATGCATTTGTTTCACTGCGTCTTCAACAAAAGGTTCAATATGCTTCAGGCCAAGATATGCCTTGAATTCAACTTCCTCCTGAACGGAATTCAATTTCTTTTCAAGCGCTTCAGCTTGTCCTGCCGTTATTTTTGCAAGCGGGGATAATCCACCGATCGCTTCATATCTGCCCTTTAGGTCGGCAATCAATTCGTCGCTTGGCCGTCTCCCATGACGAATATGTGTATAATACCTTTCAATATCCTCTTCAGTGTATGGAGTACCATAAGCCATGACTAAAAGGCCCATTTTTTTTCTTGACATGAAGTTACACCTCTTTTAAAGATTTCGTTCTTTTATTGTGCATCCAATTAAGGAGTTTTAGCAAATGGTTCGCTCACCTTACTTCATTTTTGATGAATATTCATGAATGAAAGCGGTCAGCCTCTTCAGTGTTTCCGGATTTACGGAAGGGAAAACCCCATGACCAAGGTTAAAGATGTAGCCGTCCTGCTCCATGCCCTGATCGAGGATCCTTTTCGTCCGTTCTTCTATAACATCCCATGATGATAATAGCAGGGCAGGATCTAGATTACCTTGTACCGTTTTCTGGATTCCCATTTGTCTTGCTTCTGTAATTGGCAGTCTCCAATCAAGCCCGACTACATCAATCGGAAGATCATTCCACTCAAGTGCCAAGTGACTTGCGCCGACCCCGAACATGATTAGCGGTACATTTTCTTCACGCAATGATGAAAAGATACGAGTCATGATCGGCTTGATGAATACGCGGTAATCTTCAACATTCAAAGCACCCACCCAGGAATCAAAGATTTGGATGGCTTTGACGCCGGCTTTGATTTGCGACTTGACATAGATGATGATCATATCCGCTAACTTATCCATTAATGCAAACCAGGCCATTGGCTCGGAATACATGAAAGCTTTCGTCTTATTGTAGTTTTTGGAGGGGCCGCCTTCAATCATGTATGAAGCAATGGTGAAAGGAGCCCCTGAGAAACCGATCAAAGGAACGGACAATTGCTCCGTGGTCAATAATTTAATCGTGTCCAACACATATGGGATGTCTTTCTCTGGGTTCAATTCACCTAATTTTTCAACATCCGACACCGATTGGATCGGATTGGCTATGACTGGACCGATTCCGGACTTAATCTCAACATCGACACCAATGGCTGGTAGCGGTGTCATTATATCTTTATATAAAATCGCAGCGTCTACATCATATTGCTCAACTGGCAATCTAGTTACATAAGCGCATAATTCCGGCTGATGAGTAATTTCAAAAAGTGAGTACTTCTCTTTCAATTTACGGTATTCCGGCTGTGAACGGCCAGCCTGACGCATATACCAAACAGGCACATGATCCGTTTTCTCTCCTCTTGCAGCTTTTAAAAATGTATCATTCGTAATTTCCTTAGACATTAATATCCACCTTTCAAGCAATCACGTTTCTATTTTTATTCATTACCTACATAGAATATCAGAAGGATGTTGAATTTCAAATCGAATCTCCTTAAACTATAGCTTTTTCTATAATATATTTGTCAAAATATCGACTTTTATATAAGTATCTTACCGGTTTACCAGCTTAATGGTTAGTTTGGAAATGGTAAAAGCACTATTCATTGGGTAAAATGGGTATACAGGTACTATATAGAAATTGGAGGGGAATTTATGAATGTATTCATCACTTCAGGTACTTATGATTTTTTGAAATTAAAAAAAGATAAACACCCGAATGAAAAAATATTACTTATGCAGAATGCTCAAAACACAGTCCTATTACATGAAACTACAGGTAAAACGCTCTTCAGCTCGCCACGAAAATATGAGGTAGTCGATGGGAAGGGAACTCTTCAAGATCATGGATACGTGGTCATGAACAATATCCCTGTCAGTGAGGAAGGACGGCCGGTATTTGAACACCGTTTTAAAAACAGGGCCGGATTCATTGAAAATGAACCAGGCTTCGTTGCCCTTCGTATCCTGCGTCCAATCAACTCTGAAACATATGTAATCTTAACGATTTGGGAAAAACAATCGGACTTTATGAACTGGAAGAAATCCAGTTCATTCCAGCAGGCGCATAATAGTGACTCCAAACCTCCTGTTACGAATTCCAGCCAGAAGTTGTTTTCAGGTGAAGCCTTTGTAACGCAGTATACATTGGTGAAAGATTCTGAGGAATAGACTATTTAATGCTTAATAAGAGGCCCATCCTAAAGGATGGGCCCCTTCATAGTAATGCAGAACGTTATTTGGACGCTAAAAGTCATATAACCCTATAACAATCCGACAAATTCCTTCTTTATTTCCGGGGAAATGCAACCGATATTTACATATATTTCATCAGATCAAGTGGCCACGCAATGGTGGGCATTATTTTCTTCAGTATGGTAGCATATTTAATCATGAATGAAATTAAAGGAAACTCATTGAAATGGGCAATGGGAATTGGTTTCGTTTGTCTGGTCCTGCTGATCGGTTGATCCAGATGCTTTGATTTTCAGGGCGCACTCTTTTAACATAATTTTTTATCCACCCGTTTAACACATCACCCTCAGCAATTCCGATAGAGAAGACGGCCATGTTCCAATAGTCCTTCTTCATTATCCACAAATATAGAACACATAATATGCTTCCAAAACCAATGAACTTGGATTTCCCAAGATAGGTAATGGACTTGAAGAAAGTGAGCGAAAAAGTATTTTCCCCTACGGAAAAAAGTTCCGTAATATATGTATCGAACGCTAAAGCCTCCTCCCTTTGGACTTCATGCACCAAAAAAAAGAATAGCAACACGCAAAGCAAAACCAAAGCAATCCAGAAATATTTAATCATTATATATCTCTCCTGAAGGTATTTAATACACTTTGGATCATTCAGAATATGATATACTACTTACAATTAATCCAATCATTGGGAGGTGCAAAATGATACAGCGATTACACGATCTTCTGGATGGTTCATATGAAGAAATGGTTTCCATCAGGCGTTATCTTCATCAACACCCCGAGCTTTCTTTTCAAGAAACCCAAACGGCGGCCTTCATCGCTGGATATTATGAAAAACTTGGAATCGAACACCGGACGAATGTAGGCGGTAATGGTGTTATCGCCAAGGTCACAGGCAGTAAGCCTGGTAAAACCGTAGCATTGCGCGCTGATTTCGACGCCTTACCCATTCAAGATGAAAAAGAAGTTCACTATAAATCTTCCGTACCCGGGGTCATGCATGCGTGTGGACACGATGGCCATACAGCGACACTCCTTGTCCTTGCTAAAAACCTGAATGAACTGAAGGATGAGCTCGAAGGTGAATATATATTTATCCACCAGCATGCTGAAGAATATGCTCCAGGGGGTGCCAAACCGATGATTGAGGCTGGCTGCCTTGATGGAGTGGATGTAATTTTCGGTACCCATTTATGGGCAACGGCCCCAACCGGAACAGTCCAATACGCTTATGGACCCCTTATGGCCGCTGCTGACCGTTTTGAAATCACCATTCAAGGGCAGGGCGGGCATGGAGCCCAGCCGCATAAAACCCGTGATGCAATCTTAGTCGGCTCTCAGCTCGTCATGGCCTTGCAGCAAATCGTAAGCCGCCGCCTAAACCCAATAGATTCGGCAGTCATTACCGTCGGATCCTTTGTAGCAGATAATGCCTTTAACGTCATTGCAGATAAGGCTAAAATAATCGGGACCGTCCGCACATTCAAGGAAGATGTCCGTTCATTCATTAGCGAAGAAATGGAGCGGATTGTTAAAGGAACCTGCATAGCTGCGGACTGTACCTATGAATATCAATACTTTCAAGGCTATCCAGCAGTTATTCCACATGTCGAGGAAACTAAATTCCTCATCGAAAGTACTAAGTCAGTCAAGGAAGTTTTGGTTACAGAGGAAATTGACCCGGATATGACAGGTGAAGATTTTTCTTATTATTTACAAAATGTAAAAGGTACATTCTTCTTTACGGGAGCCAGGCCGAAAAATGAACATACATATCCACATCATCATCCTTTGTTTGACATTGATGAAAATGCGATGCTCATTGCAGCCAAAATATTAGGCACTGCAGCGGTGACCTATCACAATAAAAAACAATCATCCCAAATGGTGAATGAATCTTTATTGCGGTAATAGTGAAGGGACGGGTTATCCCCGTCCCTTACTGTTTAAGAAGTCTGATTCGGTAACAATGGACAGCCGTTTCCCCAAGATGTTCCAACAAATGATGGTTGGCATATCCACCGACAGCTGCCCCAATACCTGGAACGAGCTGGAACATTTTGATGACATCTATGTGATCGCGATATTCCTGCTGAAATTCTTGCCAGTCTATTTCCGGCCATTTCCCTGAATCCCATTCCTCTATTACCCGTAATGTTTCAAATTTCTTCTCCTCGCTTGAAAATGCCATCTGGAAGATATGGAGAATGAATAAACGTTCCTCATATTTATTTGGATCGAAACCGTATATACGGGATAGTTCGAATAATAATTTCATCTTGATGCTAAGCAATAATGGGAAATCAGCCAATCCAATTAAAAGCCCTGCCGCTCCGGTTCCCACACCCTCTATAACGGCCGTTTTCCGATATGCCGTTACAGTTTCCGCAACCCACTCTTCTTTTTGCTGCAAGGTTAGTAGCACTACATTTTTTTCTTTAGACATATATTTAGAACCTGATAATACGGCCTCTATCATCCCTTTAATACTATCAGTAATTACTTTGTGCACTCGGTCTGGAATATAACCATTCAATTTGATTTGCGCTTTTTTGGACATCCGCTCAAGCCTGCCGGGTTTCTTGGCTACTTTCTTTTTCCATGATACTAGTTCAGATAATGCCTTTTGTTCATATTCATCCATCATTCAACACCTCCGTTAAATATGTATATACCCCCTATGAGGCTTTTAGTTTCAATTTTCACTTCTTAAAAGAATAAAATAACTAAAACGTTTTTTGGGGGTTGTAAAAGTATCCAATGTTGTTTTCCACTCCAGACTGGTCCATTTCGAACCAAATTTTAGAATAGGTAATCCTTGATATTTTTACTGTCATCCTTAACGGATGGAAGAAATTTGCGGCACCCTGCCGAAAAACTGGCTAGCCGGGACCCCACAGACGCTTGCGTCGAGGAGGCTTGGCAGACCGTCGGCAGAAAGGGAGCGAATTTCTGGAATCAACTTTAACATTAATAAAGAAAAAGCTGATTTTATGAAAAATCAGCTTCTGCTTAAAAGTTTTTTATTTTCTTTGTTGCATAAATTTTAAAACCGAATATGAAAACAAGCCCCATTGCCAAGGCGGCTAAAGCGGACATCCATTCCCCTTTCACTAGCAGGACCAAACTGAAGACAAAGTCCTCAAATAATAGGAAATAGGAAATTAGTTTTATTACTGCAGATTCTCTCATTTTTGCTGGCAATGGATACAATGAGACCCATACTTTCCACTCATGTGCCTTCCAAACCGGCAGCAGTTGCAGGGCTGTCATGAATAAGAACATGAACGTAACAATCAAATGTGCAAATATGTTAGTGAATACACTTAAAATCACGGATCCCATGATCGTTAAACGAAAACAAAGTCCCACATAATCATTGGATCGCAGAAGGGTACGGGCGTAAAGATAGGTATAAGTTGACTTATCACCATACGGAATGAGTGCTAATAGCCAGTCCATCCATTTCCTTCTCGCTACCTTCCCTTTTAAATGAGGAACATCAGTAAACATGTTCGCTATTCGATAGAAGGAATTCATCCGTTTGTTTTCCAGTTCCACCAGCCGTTCCCACTTTAACACGAAACCTTTAGTCGCGCTTCGGTAATACATGTAAAGTGCTAACAATAATAAGAAGGTTATAAGTGCAAACAGTATATTTGCCCTTGAACAGATGAAATAAAGAATCACGCCATTAAGTAAAAAGCGGATGAGAGAGTCCCAATGGCTCACTGATGTATCCTGATATTTCAATACCAGCCAGCGCATGGTCAAATTCAAAAACTTCAAAATAAGCAAAACGGCCAGGATGATTCCAAGGTCCTTACCTCCTGCACCCGTAACCTTCGCATACATCGGTATCGATGCAATCAGGACAACCAGAAGAATAAAGCCCTGCATGACCCAGCTTAATATCAATGAATTCTTGAAATAACTTCTCAACTTCGTTTCAAGCGGAAGCAGGAATACCGTATCGGGTTCTTTCAAGAAAGTATTTATCGGGCTTCTGGTTACAATGATCGATAAAACAAAGGCCATGATCAATGCAGCAGGAAAATCATTGTTTAACGTCTTCACCCAATCACTGTAATAATAAGCCAACCCACCCAGAACCAAAACCATGACAAAAACAAGATGGCCATTAAAAATATAACGAAGATATTTTTGCGTTTCATTTATATAGCCTAAATATCTTTCCTTCCAGAGATTTTGACTATTCATGACCGATTTCTTCTTTCGTCAATTGGATATATAAATCGTCCAGAGTTGCCCCTGGCATGGAAAATTGTTCACGAAGCTGCTCAAGATTGCCTTTCGCCCGAATCTCTCCATTATGCAGTATGATGAAAGAATCACAATACCTCTCGGCTGTCGCCAGAATGTGTGTAGACATTAAAATTCCCGCTCCGCTCTCTTTCATCTTCCTCATCAAATCAAGCAGGGATTGAATGCCTAGTGGATCAAGACCTACGAAGGGTTCATCGACGATATATAAAGACGGCTGAACTAAAAAGGCGCACATTATCATGACCTTTTGCTTCATTCCCTTTGAAAAATGGGCCGGGAACCATTTAAGCCTTTTCTCCATATGGAATTCCTTTAACAGAACGTCCATCCTTTCTTTAAATGTGGCTTCCGCCAAACCATGTGCCATGGCTGTAAGCTTTAAATGCTCCTCAAGTGTAAGCTCATCATACAAAATGGGCGTTTCTGGAACATAAGTGAATTGTTTTCGATATGTATCCGGGTCCTGAGCTAGTGTTTTACCATGAATCGAGACGCTTCCGCCTTTCGGCTCCATTAGTCCGATGATATGTTTAATCGTCGTACTTTTCCCAGCCCCGTTAAGCCCAATTAACCCAACCAGCTCATTTGGCTGAATGTCAAAACTTATTCCTTTTAAAACGGGCGTTTTCGTGTATCCGCCCACTAACTGCTTTATTTCCAATAAGGACATATAAACGATCCTTTCTATATAGAGGTTCTTATTTCCATTTTATCAAATTCTCCTGCTTTTATATAGTCGAGTGTTCCGGAACAAAATTTCCATAAATAACTAATTATATTTTTCCTGCTTGATGGCCATCATAATTAAGGAAGAAGGGGTTAGTCATTACGTGTGATTCACATCATATTGTAAATGAGGTGTCAGTTAAAGACGTATTATACTGAAATACCCATTAGGTTTATTACAAATGATTTACATCATATTGTAAATGAGGTGTCAGTTAAAGACGTATAAACTGAATTAAACCAGAAGCTTCATAACAAAAATCGTTTCGAGCAAGGAGATGGTTCTCTTGCACGTAAAAGCAGAAAAATCATTCAATAATTATCAATTATGCTTTAAAAGTTGATGAAACTTTAAAGATATAGGAGATGGTTGCTTTGAATGGAAAATCTCTATTTAGATAATAACCATATTTTACTACAATGTAGATGAGGTGTTTGTCGCAGAGAATTTATGCTAATGCGAATTTTGAAGCAAAACCCCCTTTTTCGACAGGCAGGGTGCAACTTAATGTTGCATCCTGTTTTTATATTTTTCCTTTTCTCAACGATTCAAGCTATGGTACGATTAACCAAATACATTAACTTTTAAAGGAGCGTTATTCATGAGTGATTGCATTTTTTGCAAAATAATCGATGGGGAAATTCCAAGTAGTAAAGTTTTCGAAAATGAACATGTTTTGGCCTTTCTCGATATCAGTCAAGTAACGAAAGGCCATACGCTGGTAATACCTAAAGTACATAAGGAAAATCTTTATGAGTTGACACCAGAGATTGCCAAGAACCTTTTTGAAGTGGTGCCGGAAATTGCCCGCGCCATGAAGCAGGAATTCCAACCTGTAGGCCTGAACCTTTTAAATAATAACGGTGAAGCTGCAGGGCAGTCCGTTTTCCATTTTCATATGCATTTAATTCCTCGGCATGGGGAAGGTGACGGCTTTGGTGCAGTTTGGAAAACAAATACCAGCGACTATACACCGGATGACCTGAAACAAATCGCTGACTCCATTGCACAGCATATACAATGAGACTGCAATAGCCTGTTAAGAAGGTTTCTTTCTCCTTTCGTTGCTTGAAAAAATGATCCCGAGTTGGTCCTCACTTTAAAGTGCAGGACCTTTTTACTTTGGTCTGTTATTAAAAAACGGATTTAAAATTCTAAATTTTCCTCCAATTGAATTTAGTTTTCTGGTAGGATATATGAATAGTCTCAAATACTTTATCACATAGTCGCATAGGAGGAAAAAAATTGAAACGTGCACGTAATTTTAACGCTGGGCCAGCCGCCCTTCCTTTAGAAGTTTTACAAAGAGCCCAAAACGAATGGTTGAATATTGAGGATTCCGGTATGTCTGTCATGGAATTAAGCCATAGAAGTTCCGAATTCGAAAAGATTCATAACCATGCCATTCAATCATTAAAAGAACTTATGGAAATTCCTGAAGATTATGAAGTTCTCCTGCTGCAAGGAGGGGCAAGTCTACAATTTTCCATGATTCCCATGAACATTTTGAAAGATGGAAAAAGGGCAGATTATGTCCTCACTGGTTCTTGGTCGGAGAAAGCATTAAAAGAAGCCAAAAAGGTTGGTGAAACGGCCGTAGTAGCTTCATCCAAAGATGAAAAATATACGTTCATCCCTAAAGTGGAAGATATCAAATTGAATGACGATGCTGCCTATCTTCATATCACAAGCAATAATACGATTTACGGAACACAGTGGAAGGATTTCCCGGAAACAGGCAACATTCCTCTAGTAGCCGATATGTCGAGTGATATTCTCAGCAAAAAGATTGATATTAGTAAATTCGGCATCATCTATGCTGGTGCACAAAAGAATCTAGGTCCGTCGGGAATCACAGTCGTTATCATCCGTAAAGATTTAATAACGGATAATGACAAAATCCCATCCATGATGAACTATTCGATCCATTCAAAAAATAATTCTTTATACAACACTCCTCCGACATTGGCCATTTACTTATTGTCCCTTGTGCTGGATTGGGCAAAAGATCAGGGCGGAGTGGAAAAGATTGCTGAAATCAACGAAGAAAAAGCAAAAGTCATTTACGATGCCATCGACGGCAGTGATGGTTTTTATAAAGGCCATGCCCTACCGGACAGCCGTTCATTAATGAACGTAACGTTCACGCTTCCGTCCGAAGAAGCTGAAGTGCTATTCCTTAAAGAAGTGAAGGAAGCCGGATTCGTAGGACTGAACGGTCACCGTTCCATCGGCGGCTGCAGAGCATCCATCTATAATGCGGTCCCTCTATCCCATTGCCAGGACCTTGCTGATTTCATGAAGAAATTCCAGGAATCGTATAAAGCGAAGGAAGCACAAACTCTTTAATTCAAACAAATATAACTTCTAAAAAAATAGGTCTTATGATATACTATTTTAAACTTCTTGCAACAAGCAATAGTGCATTGTTGAAGAAAAGCTGTTAGTTGAGATGAGAATAGGAGAGATGAGTAAATGAAAACGAAAACCCTTGTGTCACTGTCCCTATTAATCGGGATTGGGGCTGCCCTGCATTTTATCATACCTGGATTCTTCCTTGGAATGAAACCGGATATGATGCTGTTGATGATGTTTTTGGCGATTACCCTGTTTCCCGCTAAGAAGAATGTATTCATTGTCGCCCTGGCAGCAGGAGCCATCTCTGCCATGACAACTACATTTCCAGCAGGACAGATCCCAAATATCATAGACAAATTGGCAACAGCCTTTCTGTTTTACCTTTTATTCATCAGTCTAAAGAAGTTTTCAACATCCGTTGTCACCGTCAGTATCTTGACTGCCGTTGGAACATTGATTTCCGGCGCTGTCTTCCTTGGTTCGGCTTATTATATCGTTTCCCTTCCAGGGCCTTTCGTTGCACTTTTCGGAGCTGTTGTGCTTCCTGCCGTATTGTTAAATACAGTTGCGATGGTCATCATTTATCCAATTGTGAACGGCATCGTAAGAAAATCAAATATACCCATTAATGCTTAAGCAGCAGGATCATCATACCTAAAAAAGCACCGGACAGTCCGGTGCTTTTTTTTTCCAATCATATGAATCTGGAATTCTAGTCAGAATCATCCTCCAATGGTCAATGAATCAATATCCACATAAACCAAATGAAAAGCAGTAAAACCCCGGGGAGACCCATAGCGAAGGCTCTAGCCTGGAGCACCCTCCTAGGCGGATAGATGCCAGGAGATTTAGCTTGCCTTAGAAAATACCCCATTCCGCACAGGCATACCAGGCCTAATAAAAAAATGATTTTCATTATTAACCCACCAGTGCCATCCAAGTTCCGACAGCTTGTTTTTATTATCTATATGCCGCTCTTCCCTTTATATGAAGCATTATTATTAAAGCTTCAAGTTATTTTTAAATATTATATATTTACTCTCTAAGTTTAAAAAAATATTTTTGTGATATAAAGATAAAATGGTCGATTCTCTTCCATAAGGATGAAAATTATGGTATTTTGATATCAATAGTATTTCTCTCCCTATTTATCATAATTTCCAATTGATGCAGCAGGGATTAAGACCATGGAAAGCGAAAACATATTATAAAATGAGGTGATCCTAATGAAAGCAAAATCATTACTAATTGGCTTTTTGACCGGAACAGTAGTAGCTGGTGCGGCAACCTTACTTTCGACACCAAGTTCAGGTAAAGACCTACGGACCCGCATCAAGACGAATACCGACGAAATTAAGGCTACAATTGATGAATTAAAGGTAAAAATGCAGAATATTAAAGATGACACGATGGAAGCTTCACAAATCAGCAAAGAAACGGTAAAAACATTCATTTCGGATGTTCAGGTCGTCATCGAGAACTGGAAGCGGGAAATCGAACCCAATAAGAATGAATTATTGAAGAACGTTCAGGAAATTGAAAATTCATTGAAAGAATTGGAAGCTGCCGCCCCTACTTCTAAAAATAGCTGACATCGTCACACAAGCTTGATTCTCCATTTTTCCCAACAAATTACATGATTTATTTGAGAAGAATGGAGAATTCATTAAAAAACTAAAATTTTCTAAAAATTTTGCAAATATTTTTCTTTATTAATTTTTATTTTATTGTCATAATAAATATATAGAATCTTATAAGTAGGTGAGCCCATAATATGCAGAATAAAAATTATTCTATGAAAGAAGCAATGATTTTTAGTCAACGAATTGCACAATTAAGCAAAGCATTATGGAAATCGATTGAAAAAGATTGGCAGCAATGGATCAAGCCCTATGATTTAAACATCAATGAGCACCATATTCTTTGGATTGCTTACCATCTTAATGGATCTTCCATTTCAGATGTTGCAAAATTTGGGGTCATGCATGTTTCTACCGCATTTAACTTTTCAAAAAAATTAGAGGAACGCGGATACTTAACATTTTCAAAAAAGGAAAATGACAAAAGGAATACGTATATAGAGATCACAGCGGAAGGTGAAAAAATTCTCCTTGATTTAATGGAGACATACGACCCAAGTAAGAACTCCGCTTTCTCGGGTGCACTTCCATTGCGTGAGCTTTATGGCAAGTTTCCGGATATGATTGAAATGATGGCCATCATCCGAAATATTTACGGTGAAGACTTCATGCAAATCTTTGAACGATCCTTCGATAACATCGATCAGGAGTTTACGGACGTGGAGGGTAAAATCACAAAAAAAAAGATAGAGAAAGAAACTGAGCCAGTTTAATCTCATACTCTATCCATTTCCTTCATGAATGATACATATAAACCTTGTGAGATGCATGCATCAATGCATTCCTTTGTAGTTATTTTTGGATTAACCTTTCTTTCAAATTGATTAAAAAGCGGTCGAAAGTTCATATACCCTTCCGCTTTTTCTATTTCATAGCGTTTGCTCAAGATATCACATGTTTCCAATAATTCTTCCGCTTCCTTTTTCGTGAAATTTTTTTCCACAAATAGATAGTCCAACTTGGCCTCCGGATTGCGTATAAGGTTTAATAAAAGCCGTTGATGAAAACGGAGTATTTCCATTTCTTCATTTATATTTTTCATACATCACTAATCCCCATTCAATCATTCAATTTAACATAAAAGACTTATAACCAATTTTTGATTTTTCACACTCGGTAATCCGCCTGATCCCCATTTCAAAACCTGCCCATTGCATGCTTACTCACAAAAGTGATTTCATCTTAAACATAATCCAAGAATTCCATTGCTTTTTCCACCCATTCATCGTAATGTATGTAAGTATATTCAACAGCTTTGGAGGGCTGATTTCGAAATGAATTCGTGGAAAACAATAGACGTGGCAAAACAATATGGGAATTGCCGTCTGCTCTTTTTTTCAGTTTTTACTATATTGATGTCTTTTGTTCTGATCTATACATTATTAAGTGTCTTTTCAACCCATGTTATTTTGTATGGCGATCAAACAATGGTATTTTTTAGCCTATTGCTCTTATTATATCCTGTTCACAAACTATTACACTATTTACCTTTACGATTATTATGTAAAAAAGTGAAAACTTCATGGTCCTTGAAGTGGAACCTGGTGTTGACATGCAGAGTCAATGTGCATGATCCGATTCGAAAGCATCTTTATCTCTTGACCCTTGTGTTGCCTTTCGTCATTATGTCTGTCACTTTGATTGGTTGTGCCCTTAGTTTTCCGCATTACATCCATTATTTCACTATTTTATTATCCCTGCACACCGGCTTATGCGTATCGGATTTTATTTATATAAAAAACCTTGTTGGTTCCCCAAGGCATTCTTTTATCGAGGAACATCTCGAAGGATACGATATACTTATTCAAAAGTGATCCCTTATTCATTCATAATGATGACTGCTAAGATTTTTAGGTATCTTTTTTCATTATAATTTGGTATCGTATTTATACATGATGTTTTGCAAGGAGGGATTTTAGGTTTTGATCTCGTTCTGGTTTATTATTTTTGCTATTTTGATCCTTTATAATATTAATAGAATGACAAACTCTTTATGCATTCAAAAGGAAATTGCTGAAGACCGGCAGCCTAAAGTATTCAGGACCATTAATGTATTAATTACTATTATGTTATTATCCTCCTATATTGAAATTTTGTATACGTAGAGATGAGCAACAAATGATGTCCATCATTTGTTACATACATTGGTGATACCCGGAGCATTATCCACATAAAGAAAAAGGGCGAAGCAAAAGCTTCGCCTTTTGTTTATGATTTTATAACCAAGAAGCTCCAATGATGACTAACAGGATGAAAAGAACGACAATTAGAGCAAAGCCTCCACCTATTCCTCCAGACATTGATCTTCCTCCCTTCCATTCTTAAGTAATAATAATTTAATGCACACTCTTATATCCGCCAAAAGGAATCCATTCCTTTCATAGCTTGAAAATCACTTAAATCTTTTTTGTTGAGCGGCTACCCTATCCTATTCAACTCCATGGCAAAAGGAGTGGGCTCTTTCCATTAGTAATTTTGCAGCCGATTAGCAAAAGGCTGCTCCTACAATTATTAATAAAATGAATAACACCACTAACAAAGCGAAGCCTCCGTTAAATTCATTACCCATTATGCTACCCCCTTTTGTTGTCCTCGATTTATCATATGTAATGGATTAATATCCGGGTAGGCGTACACCCATTTTTCAAAAAAATCTTATTCATGCACCAATATATTATTTTTTGTAATGTAACCAGAATATGTTATAGTTAATTTTGTGGAAATACGAAAAAATAGCAAACCAGAAACTTATAACTAGGAGTTGTTTTTATGAAGAAGTGGGCATTATCGATTGCTGTTACTGCAGGGCTGATCGGACTTACAGCATGCAACAGCGACAAGGAAGCAGTCGTGGAAACTAAAGCGGGGGATATAACCAAAGAAGAATTTTATAATGTAATGAAAGACCGTTATGGTGAAACCGTTCTTCAAGAACTTGTTTATGAAAAAGTTCTTTCTGAAAAATATACAGTAACGGATAAAGAAGTTAAAGCTAAAACGGACGAACTTAAAGCGCAAATGGGTGAAAATTTCGAAACGGCCCTGGCCTCTTCCGGATATAAGAGCGAAGCTGATCTTAAACGTGCACTTAAAATCGGCATGCTTCAAGAAAAAGCAGCCGTTGCCGATATAAAAGTTAAAGAAGCTGATGTGAAAAAAGCTTATGAAGACTATAAACCACAAATCAAAGCGAGACATATTCTCGTGAAAGATGAAAAAACGGCCAATGAA
>NZ_JBYCZT010000021.1:0-79658 GCF_057586375.1 Peribacillus sp. SRI_006
AAAAATGAAATACCTTCTTATTATCTAGTTTTGAAGGAATGAAAATTTCTTCTTGCATTTTGACTTCATACATGTTATGATAGTAAATGTGCTAAAAGATTAAATGTTTGGTGGCGATAGCGAAGAGGTCACACCCGTTCCCATTCCGAACACGGCAGTTAAGCTCTTCAGCGCCAATGGTAGTTGGGGGTTTCCCCCTGTGAGAGTAGGACGCCGCCAAGCTATAATCTTTGTATTCTTTTTGAATAAACGGGAATACTAAATTTATAAAAGAAACATTTATACCGTCGCGGGGTGGAGCAGTCCGGTAGCTCGTCGGGCTCATAACCCGAAGGTCGCAGGTTCAAATCCTGTCCCCGCAATCATGAAAAAAACGAAACCTAGGTTTCGTTTTTTTGTTTTATCTGTTATTCGAATAATATGTCCTTAACTTATTTGTTTCTTCTTTTGAAACAAGGTAAACTACATATAGAATGGTTTTTGTTCCATAATATTGCGTTTATGGTTCTCGACATGAACTATAGGACGGACGTTTTCCTAATAATGATAAAGGTGATTGATATATGCAACATGTTGAATGGATTTCTCAGAATGAGGAAGAAACAGCGCAATTTGCGCACAAATTGGCACAAAAGCTTTCCAGTGGAGATGTGCTGGCTCTAGAAGGTGACTTGGGTGCAGGGAAGACGGCATTCACAAAAGGGCTGGCTAAAGGATTGGGTGTTACCAGAATGGTGAATAGCCCTACCTTTACGATAATAAAGGAGTACATGGGTCGCTTACCTTTGTATCATATGGATGTCTATCGGGTAAGTGAATCGGAAGAAGATTTAGGCTTTGATGAATATTTTGATGGTGATGGTGTGACTGTCGTTGAATGGGCCCATTTAATAAAGGATCACCTCCCAGAGGAGATCTTGACCATTTATATCTATCGTTTGGGCGATACAAGCCGGCGTATCGTTTTGGAAGCCAAAGGCGAACGATATGTAAAGTTATGTAAGGAGATTATTTGATGAAGGTTTTAGCTATAGATACATCGAATTTCACATTAGGGATTGCACTTGTAAACGGGAATCAAGTAATTGGTGAGTATACGACGAACCTAAAGAAAAATCATTCGGTGCGGGTAATGCCAGCAATTGAAACACTGCTGAGGGACTGTGATACTAAACCGAAGGAATTGACTAAGATAGTGGTCGCTCAAGGTCCAGGCTCCTATACAGGGGTCAGGATTGGAGTGACGATAGCGAAAAGCTTGGCCTGGACGCTTCAGATTCCGTTATCAGGTGTTTCCAGCTTAGAGGTTTTAGCAGCTAATGGACGTTATTTTAACGGGTTGATATCTCCCTTGTTCGATGCAAGAAGAGGGCAGATTTATACTGGATTATATGAAATGGAAAAGGATTCTTTAAAGACAGTCATTGAAGATTGTAATATTCTATCCTCTGAGTGGGCGAATCAATTGAAGGAATTAAATCGTCCTGTTTTATTTGTTGGTCAAGATGTTGACATCCATCGGGTTGCAATTACTGATGCATTAGGTGAATTAGCGGTATTTGCTCCAGTACAGTCATATAATTCAAGGCCAAGCGAACTGGCCTTCATTGGTCTTGATAAGGCTGAAGTGGATGTTCACCAGTTTGTACCGAATTATATCCGCATGGCTGAAGCAGAAGCTAAGTGGCTTGAACAGCAGGGGAAATAAACAAGGAAAGCGACGATCATTATGAGTAAAACATTGACGTTCCGAAAGATGAATACGGCAGATATCGACCAAGTGCTTAACGTGGAAAAGCAGTCCTTTACTTTGCCTTGGAGCCGGGAAGCTTTTTTTAATGAATTGAATCATAATCAATATGCTGTATACATGGTGATAGAGGATGAAGGGAAAATTGCCGGTTATTGTGGTGCCTGGATCGTCATTGATGAATCGCACATCACCAATATTGCGATATTACCAGAATATCGAGGGCAAAAGCTTGGAGAAGCTTTGCTCAGGAAGATGATTGAAATCTCCATTTCAATGGGTGTGGTGAGGATGACACTTGAGGTCCGTGTCAGTAATGCCGTAGCCATTTCGCTTTATGAAAAACTTGGTTTCCAAAAGGGCGGAATCCGAAAGAATTATTATACTGACAATCAAGAGGATGCTTATGTTATGTGGGTGAATTTTTCATGAAAAAAGATCAAATTATTTTAGGAATTGAAACAAGCTGTGATGAAACTGCGGCAGCCGTCATAAAAAATGGAACGGAAATACTGAGTAATGTCGTGGCTTCACAAATAGAAAGTCATAAACGTTTTGGCGGTGTCGTCCCGGAAATAGCTTCCCGTCATCATGTAGAACAAATTACTATTGTTCTTGAAGAAGCACTGCTGCAAGCGGGTGTGACATATGAAGACTTGGATGCCATTGCCGTTACAGAAGGTCCCGGCCTTGTAGGGGCACTATTAATAGGTGTGAATGCGGCGAAGGCTGTAGCTTTCGCACATGGAATACCAATTGTCGGTACGCATCATATCGCTGGTCATATCTATGCAAATCGGCTTATTCAGGAGATTGAATATCCTGCGCTTTCTTTAGTCGTTTCGGGAGGTCATACGGAATTGGTGCTTTTAGAAGAACCGGGTTCTTTCAAGGTGATCGGGGAGACTCGGGATGATGCAGCAGGGGAGGCGTATGATAAAGTGGCTCGAACCTTGGGGCTCCCTTATCCTGGCGGGCCTCATATCGATAGGCTTGCGCAAGAAGGCTCACCATCTTTGAAACTGCCTAGGGCATGGTTGGATGGCAGCTATGACTTTTCTTTCAGCGGGTTGAAATCAGCGGTAATCAACACTTTGCATAATGCAGAACAGCGCGGGGAAAAAATTGAACCTAAAGATTTAGCGGCAAGTTTCCAAGCAAGCGTGATAGAAGTGCTTGTAATGAAAGCTGTGAAGGCTGCAAAGGAATATAATGTGAAACAGGTATTGCTTGCTGGAGGAGTTGCGGCAAATAAAGGCCTTAGGGAAGCATTAACGGAAGCTTTTAAGGATTTACCTATGGATATATCCATTCCGCCCCTCTATCTTTGTACCGACAATGCTGCCATGATTGGTGCTGCTGGCAGTGTCATGTTTGAAAAGGGAAAGCGATCCGGTTTGGATTTGAACGGAAATCCTGGATTGGATATAGAAGCATTTTAATGGACGAGAAGACAGGATCCGTCACTTTGGCATCCTGTCTTTTTATCGTGTTAATAAAATAATAGAATATTCTGTGGATAAAGTTTTTTTGATAATCATCCTGCATGTGTATAAAGGGGTGTTTTTGTGGATAAGTGGATATGTTTCTGTGGATAATGTGTATAACTCAAATTAATGGCTAATGAGCGGTAAGTGGTTTGTTAATAAGTTTGTGGATAACTTTCAAGTGACACTTTGGTTGGAAAAGAAAAAGACCGAGTCAATTGACTCGGTCTTTTTCATTCTTCCAGTTCAGCCCATTCTTCGAGAAGCTGATCCAAACTTTCTTGTGCATGATCAAGTTTTGTTTGGACTTCCATTACCTTTTCGTGGTCCTGAAAAACATTTGGATCACATAGGAGGTCATTATATTCGTTTATTTCGGTTTCAAGAAGCTCCATGGCTGCCTCGATTTCCTCAATGCGCCGTTTTCGCTGGCGTTCAGCTTTTTTTGCTTCTTTATCAATTTTGTAATTTGTTTTTTCTACAGCCGCATCTAAAGATTTAGCCTGATCCTGCTGTTCAAGTGCTTGGATTTCCGCTTGCTCCTGTTTCTTCTCTAGATAGTAATCATAATCACCGAGGAATTCTTCGTTGCCGTCTTTGGAGAGCTCTATCACTTTCGTTGCTATCCGATTTATGAAATAACGGTCATGTGAGACGAATAGAATAGTTCCCGGATAATCAATTAATGCATTTTCAAGCACCAATTTACTATCGAGGTCCAAATGGTTCGTTGGTTCATCAAGAATTAAAAAATTGCCTTTTTGCATCATCATTTTGGCTAGAGCAAGCCGGGCCTTTTCGCCCCCGCTTAGTGTGGAAACGGTTTTCAAAACATCATCCCCGCTAAATAGGAAATTACCGAGTACGGTGCGAATGTCCTTTTCCGGTTTAAGGGGATAGTCGTCCCATAATTCATTGAGTACGCGTTTATTGGAAACAAGGTTAGCCTGTTCTTGATCGTAGTAGCTGACTTCTACGTTCGTTCCAAAACGGAAATCTCCAGAAAGGGCAGGCAGCTTGGAAATGATCGTTTTCAAAAAAGTTGATTTTCCAACTCCATTTGGGCCGACAAGAGCTATGCTCTCTCCTTTTGTCATCCGGGAATTAATATTCTTTGATACCGTTTCCCCTTCGTATCCGATAGCCAGGTCCTGGAGGTGGAGTACTTCATTTCCGCTTTGCCTTTCAATCTGGAAAGAAAAATTCGCGGATTTTTCATCACCTTGCGGCTTGTCCAGTACATCCATCTTTTCGAGCTGTTTACGTCTGCTTTGTGCTCTTTTCGTTGTGGAAGCCCTTGTGATATTACGTTGGACAAAATCGCGAAGCTTTTCGATTTCCCCTTGCTGTTTCTCGAACAGTTTCATGTCCCGCTCATAATCCTCCGCTTTTCCCTCTAGGTAAGAACTATAATTACCATGGTATTTTTTCATGTTATTCCGGGAAATCTCATATACCAGGTTTACTACTTTATCTAAAAAATAGCGGTCATGGGAAACAATGAGGACAGCTCCCTGGTAGCCTTGTAAATATTGTTCAAGCCAAGAGAGGGTTTCGATATCCAAATGGTTCGTCGGCTCATCCAGAATCAATATATCCGGTTTCCTTAAAAGCAGCTTACCTAAGGCAAGCCTTGTTTTTTGCCCGCCGCTTAATGTGGAAATTGGGGTAGAATAGTCAAAGTCGGCAAACTGAAGACCATGCAATACGGAACGGATATCCGCTTCATATTGATAACCTCCCTTCTCTTTGAATGCCACCATCAAAGTGTCGTATTCATTCAGCACTTTTTGGTAAACCGTTTCGTTTTCAAAGATGTCAGGTCTGGCCATATCAGCCTCAAGGCGACGCAGTTCCTTTTCCTGCTCTATAAGATCAGTGAATACAGTAAGCATTTCATCCCAAATGGTCAATGCGGATTCCAATCCAGTATCCTGGGCCATATAGCCGATGGTGACGCCTTTTGGTTTGATTATTTCACCGCCATCATGGGAAAGCTGCCCGGCAATGATTTTTAGCAGAGTGGATTTGCCGGCGCCATTTCGGCCGACAAGGGCAATTCGATCTTTATTTTGAACTTCGAGCTTCATATTTGATAAAATAAGTTCAGCTCCATAATATTTCGATAGTTGATTGATTTGTAATAAAATCATAGATTTCACCTCAATTGATTACTGTTAGTTTAACGTATTTTAGTTATTATCGGCAACAGCTTGGTTCCAAGCTGAAAGAAAAGCTATTACATAAAGTGGAATAATAGTGTATGATTTAGGAGGGGTTACTTAAATGGGAGACTTAACGCATTTTAATGAACAGGGCAGGGCCAAAATGGTCGATGTGAGTGCTAAGCCTGAAACAACCCGGACGGCAGTGGCTCAGTCGAGCATTTTATTGAATGATGAAATATATGAATTGGTCACGAACCATAAAATGAAAAAAGGTGATGTACTGGCTGTTGCACAAGTTGCAGGAATCATGGCCAGCAAAAATACATCCAATATAATTCCGATGTGCCATCCCATTGCTCTGCAAGGGGTCAATATAGCCTTTGATTGGGAAAAAGAAGAACAAGGATATAGGCTTAGGATTGAAACGGAAGCTAAGACAAAAGGGAGTACAGGTGTGGAAATGGAAGCGTTAACAGCTGCATCCGTGACTGCCTTGACTGTTTATGACATGTGTAAGGCCATTGATAAGGGAATGGTGATCGGGCCTACATTCTTAGTGGAGAAAACAGGCGGAGTGTCTAGTAGCGATTATAAAAGGCAAGTAAAACGAACAGATAGAGATTAAGTTGAAAAGCATGTGTGAAGGCGGGGAAGAACAATGAACCATGACCCAAAGATACCGCAGGCAACAGCCAAAAGGTTGCCATTGTATTATCGATTTTTAAAGAACTTACATTCCTCAGGCAAACAAAGAGTTTCCTCGGCTGAGCTAAGTGAAGCCGTAAAAGTGGATTCTGCTACCATTCGCCGTGATTTTTCCTACTTTGGCGCGCTTGGGAAAAAAGGCTACGGCTACAATGTCAATTATTTATTATCCTTCTTCAGAAAAACACTTGATCAAGATGAATTGACCAAAGTCGCTTTAATCGGAGTGGGAAATTTAGGAACCGCTTTTTTAAATTACAATTTCATGAAAAATAATAATACAAAAATTGAAATGGCTTTCGAAGTATCTGAAGAAAAGGTCGGCAAGCGAATAGCTGATGTGCCCATCTACCATATGGATCAAATCGATACACTATTGCAAGAAAATAATATTACTGCAGCGATATTGACAGTGCCTGCACAGGTAGCCCAGACGATAACCGATCGTCTAGTCAAAGCTGACATAAAAGGAATATTGAATTTCACACCTGCACGGCTGACCGTGCCTCCATCCATAAGGGTCCACCACATTGACCTGGCCGTGGAACTCCAGTCGCTCATCTACTTCCTGAAGCATTATCCGGTAGTGGAAGAAGCCGCATTGGAGGAATGAAAAAACGCTGCATTTATGCAGCGTTTTTTTATTTTTTCTTATTTTTTTGTGCGGCTTTAATCTTAAAGTGCAGCATGATCATGCGTAATCCCGATCCAAAATCAAGAGTCGCAATAAGGACAAGTATGTAGGCAAAGAGTCCCCATCCAGAAGAATTGACGGTTTGAATTGCGATAGCGGTAAAAAGAGCCCCTAAGCCTGCATAAATGATGCCCATGAATAATGGTGATTGACGTTTCATAATAAACCTCCGATGAAGGCCTGTGCAGTATCTAGCATCTTCTCAATATCCTCCCGATATACCACTTGAAGGATGATAACAAGCGTGTTCATCGCAATATGAGCGCTCATGGAAACGAGAATGCGGCCTGTTTTCGCATAAAGGAAAGCAAAAGTGAAGCCCATTGCCGTATATAAAAGAAGATGTTCAAATTCACCATGCGCCAAGCCGAAAATAACTGAGCTGATTAAAGCTGAAATAAAGAAGTTAAAGCGTTTATGAAGTGATCCGAAAATAATTTTACGGAAAATTAATTCTTCCAATATAGGTCCAATTACTGAAGTGACGAAAATGACCATGGGGACTTTGTAAATGAGTGAAATGAGTTGCTGCGTATTTTCAGATTCAGACTCCACCCCAAGCATTTGTTCAATGCTTCCGGCAATGCTTTGCGCAAAAAGAGCCATGAACACTCCTGCAATTGCCCATAATATGGACATGGATACGGAAGTTTGGTTTCTCGTGTCCAGCTTTTCCCTCATATCCTTTCTCATTAAAAAAAGAATCAGGAATAAAGCAGCGAGAAAACTGAAAACTATCCAGTATGCTGCAGATTTCACTTCGAGTTCATCAGCCGGCATTCCGGTATAAGACCCGATCAGCATGAAAATGGGTACCCCGACAATACTGGATAATTGCATGGCAATATAAGTGATGATGACGAACCAATATTCTTTTTTCAAAAATGAAAACTCCTTTTATAGTCACCCATCCGCTTGGAACGCTACTGACATGGGGACAATCTATAAACGCATACTACAAAATGGTATCAAAAATTGGGGCAGAACACCACTTAAAGGTACCCCTAACATGACATTTCAATGACTAAGTTTAGGAAATCATTATGCTAAAGTAGTATACCCGTAATTTATCAGAAATTAATAAAAAATTTTCAATAAGATACTTGCAAAAAAGGCTCGGTTTATTTAATATTATAAATGTGTTAGCACTCGATGATGATGAGTGCTAATAATCATGAAACAAATTATCAAGAGAATATGAGGAGGTTGTTTCACTTGTTAAAACCATTAGGTGATCGCGTTATTATTGAACTAGTTCAAACTGAAGAAAAAACTGCAAGCGGTATTGTTCTTCCTGATACTGCTAAAGAAAAGCCACAAGAAGGTAAGGTAGTAGCAGTTGGTACTGGCCGTGTCCTTGAAAATGGCGAACGTGTTGCTTTAGAGGTTGCCCAAGGCGATCTAATTATCTTCTCAAAATATGCAGGTACTGAAGTTAAATACGAAGACACTGAATACTTAATTTTACGTGAAAGCGACATTCTAGCTGTAATCGGCTAATTATACATCATACTTAACTGAACGAAAATTTTCTTAAATTTTAGGGAGGTACTTATAAATGGCTAAAGAAATTAAATTTAGTGAAGAAGCTCGCCGCTCCATGCTTCGCGGTGTGGACGCACTTGCAGATGCAGTTAAAGTAACGCTTGGACCAAAAGGTCGTAACGTGGTTCTTGAGAAAAAATTCGGTTCGCCGCTTATCACAAATGACGGTGTGACGATCGCTAAAGAAATCGAATTGGAAGATGCATTCGAAAACATGGGTGCGAAATTGGTTGCTGAAGTAGCAAGCAAAACAAACGACGTAGCTGGTGACGGTACAACTACTGCAACGGTTCTTGCGCAAGCGATGATCCGTGAAGGTCTTAAAAACGTAACAGCTGGTGCGAACCCAATGGGTATCCGTAAAGGAATCGAGAAAGCGGTCAATACTGCAATCGCAGAATTGAAAGCCATTTCCCAACCTGTTGAAAACAAAGAATCAATCGCACAAGTTGCTGCAATCTCTTCAGCTGATGAAGAAGTGGGCCAACTGATTGCGGAAGCAATGGAGCGCGTTGGTAACGACGGCGTCATCACAATCGAAGAGTCTAAAGGTTTCACAACTGAGTTGGACGTAGTGGAAGGTATGCAATTCGATCGCGGATATGCATCTCCATACATGGTTACTGATTCAGATAAAATGGAAGCTGTCCTTGAGAATCCATATATCTTGATCACTGATAAAAAAATCACGAATATCCAAGAAATCCTTCCTGTACTTGAGCAAGTTGTACAACAAGGAAAACCGCTATTATTGATTGCTGAAGATGTAGAAGGCGAAGCACTTGCAACTCTTGTTGTGAACAAACTTCGTGGAACATTCAACGCTGTTGCGGTTAAAGCTCCTGGATTCGGTGACCGTCGTAAAGCAATGCTTGAAGACATCGCAGCTCTTACAGGCGGCGAAGTAATCACTGAAGAAATCGGACTTGATCTTAAATCTGCAACAATCGATTCATTAGGCCGTGCGTCTAAAGTGGTTGTTACAAAAGAAAATACAACAATCGTTGAAGGATCTGGAGATACAGCTCAAATCCAAGCTCGTGTAAACCAAATCCGTGTTCAATTAGAAGAAACAACTTCTGAATTCGACCGTGAAAAATTACAAGAACGCCTTGCTAAATTAGCTGGTGGTGTAGCGGTAATCAAAGTCGGTGCAGCTACTGAAACAGAATTGAAAGAACGTAAACTTCGTATTGAAGATGCATTGAACTCCACTCGTGCCGCTGTTGAAGAAGGTATCGTAGCTGGTGGTGGTACAGCACTTCTTAACGTATACAATAAAATCGCTGAAATCCAAGCGGAAGGCGACGTAGCAACAGGCGTGAAAATCGTTCTTCGTGCCATCGAAGAGCCTGTTCGTCAAATCGCTCACAATGCTGGACTTGAAGGCTCTGTAATCGTAGAACGCCTTAAAGGCGAAGCAGTAGGCACTGGCTTCAACGCAGCTACTGGACAATGGGTGAACATGATCGAATCAGGAATCGTCGATCCTACTAAAGTAACTCGTTCAGCTCTACAAAATGCTGGTTCTGTAGCAGCAATGTTCTTAACTACAGAAGCTGTCGTTGCTGACAAACCAGAACCTGCTGGTGCTGGCGGCATGGGCATGCCTGACATGGGCGGCATGGGCGGCATGGGCGGCATGATGTAATCATTCGCTAAATCCCTTAATAGAGGGGTTTAACGAGGATATAGAATGAGCTCACCTAACATGTGAATATCAATTTTAATGAAAAAGGCCTCTCACAGTTTACTGTGGGAGGCCTTTTCTTCGATGTTGAAAGGGAAACTTCATACATCCAATTTAACGAAAGACATACATATAGTTCTTGGCGATGGGGGAACAACAAATACTAGAGTCCTTAAAAGGAACTGTTAAAAGTTGATTGAAAATGTTTTTAACTTAGTGAAGGATCGCCCAAAGGCAGTTTTCCCTTTACAAGCATCTTTTGCTTCGGTTATTTTTGTATGAGTTTGATATGAAGCCCATAGTTGTAGATATATCAGGAGAGTCCATTAGTGGTAAAAGTGGTTTACTTCTACTCTGTCCATCGGTATGGGGGAGTCCTAAAGAATAAAAGTAAAAGCGGGAAACCATGAATTATCAATGTTTTTCCCGCTTTTATCATTTTATATTTGAGTTACATATAATCATAAACAGAGTCATCAAAATAGAGCCAGTGATAATATTCAATCTGTGAATCTGTCATCTTGGAAATGTCTTTCTCATTGAATTTTTGTTGCTCAATTAATTTCTGCACTTTGGATTTTCTTTCTACTTGGCTCATCTTAAATCCTCCTTATAGTATGAGAAGTAACGAAGTATTTAAATATTGAAAACGCTTTCTTTTTTCTTGTTTTTATTATATATCTCATTGTGAGATTAAACAAATATCAAATATAGATGATTTTTAAGGAAATAATATAGAAATGTTATTTATCTATTTTCTTTGAAGCAGTTAAAGAGGCAAGGTCGAATTCCCAAAGCCTGAGTTTTGTTAAAATATCAAGCCCAAATTCTAGTTACTTCCTTTTTCAGGGAATAACTCAAATGATTTTTGGTTTTCACTTTTAAATAAGGAAAAGCTAAATTTCACTTGTAGTTTACACATCAAAAAAACTATTTTTGTCTGTAAGTTATTGGTTCACTAGTGAACATGGCCATTCTTCTTTAGGATTAGCTTTCTTCTCATTTGCTATATAATCTCCCGCAGGACCTTATGTCAAAGAACCAAATCCAGGTAATGCAGCCAATACTGCCTGAAAACACATCTCGGGCTTACTATCTGAATATCATCTTCTGAGAGATCGATAAAATCTAGCTTCTTTTTTACTTCACCATCTTGATAAAAAGCAAGTGTTAACGAATTTTGTTTTAGGCCAAGTTTTGAAGTATCTTCTTTAGCATGATAAATATTTAAATCAATGTTTTTTGCTTTAGCTATACGTTCAATTTCCTTAGTAATGAAATCTTCTTCTTCTTTTCTACTCTCAAATGGTGACCTTACATATAAAAAGCCTGTTTCATACTTTTCAGCTTCCTCTAGACTCAATTCAGTTGTTTTACCATTTCCTTTTACACCATCACACCCACAAGCTGAAACATTCAATGTTACTATTAAATTATTAATTGAATGGGCGGGCATGATGCATCGCTTAAATCCCTTAATATAGGGGGTAACGGGAGATTCAGTCATGAATGCTCACACCAAACATGTGAATATTTTTAAAGTTGAAGGCCTCCCACAGTTTACTGTGGGAGGCCTTTTCTTTGATAGTTAAATTCGTTATGTCCTAATCGTTGTTGGATTTTTTAATTCCTACTACAGCTTCGATCAATTGGGAAGTGTAGGTATGCCTAAATAAGTGTGGAGTAATGTTCTTTTCCATTCCTGCTTTTTTCGGAAGCCGTTTAAGCTGGGTGTCAAATATTCGGAGCTTCTATGACATGTTAATAGCATTTCATCTATCTTAATCGTACGTAAAGAACCCTTTGTTTTTGGTGTTAAAAGTTGCCCATTTTAAGGGAATTGATCACCGATTCTTAAACCGGTATAGGGAATACACGATTTCTACTAGGGAAGCATCGCTGGAAAATAAGGGAATTATGAAATGTGAATTATATCGTTTCATTTTTGGAACGAGGGGATTTACTAAATATATTAGTATAAAGATAGAAGTGCGGAAACATTTACCCTAACCCCATTGTTAAAAGGAGTTTGACCAATATGAAAATTATTAGAGTTAGAGAAATTGGTGTTAAGAGAATTATAGTTCCAGCTGTTGCAAGTGCTTTTCTATTTTCAGCTTTTGCTCCATTTTCAAAAGCTTCTGCTTCTGAACTAAATGAATCAACAATTCGAACAAATACTGAAATTGGTTCTATAATAGTAACCGAGCAAACCAAAATTAGCCTAGAAGAAATAGAAAGTGTCATTGCTGACCAATCGACTCCCTCAAGTTTGTTAATGCAACAGGCCAACCCCGTCAACCCTTATGATGGTACTCAAATGTCATCTGAAATTATTCAACAATTAGAAAATGAGTCCAAAAAAAGGGGATTTAAAAAGACAGTTGTAGTGTATGCACTAAAGTATGGTGGTACAGCAATGGGCAAAATTGTTGGTAGTTTATCACCTGCCAATGGTAAGCTTTTGAAAAAACATGCTTTTGAAATTGGTGATGCATTAGACAGAATGTCTAATAAAATTGAAGCAAGATTAGTTGATTTCATGATACATGAATTAGGCTTTGCACCAAGTGCTGCTAGATCTATTGCTTGGGCAATTGCACTTTGGGTATTATAATAGTAGGAGTTGAATTTAATGGATGAGTTAATAGATGAATTTAAAAAGATGAAATATCATCAAAAGTTATTACTTACAATTGCTTTGGATAAAAATCCTGAACAATATACTTTTTTTCATTTCATTTTGAATAATGACCTGAGTGAAAAGGATTCAAAGGTAATTTTTGATATACTTCATGCTTTAGAAGATAAAAAAGAAGGTACTTACCAAAAGGGTAAATATGAAGCAGCCATTGCATCATTATTAGGAGATAATCCTTTAGTGTCCATGGATACCTTTGAAAAGGCATTGTTACATGTAAATATTGATGTGAACCCTATTTATCTAATTAAATCCTTGAGAAATCAATATTTTCAAGTTGATTTATGTAATTACCTCTTGGAACAATAAAGTATAATCTCAAAAAGCATCAGTATATTTATATTATTTCGGCAAACTAACTAAATATGCAAAAGCGAGACACCCCTTTTTCTATAGTTGCACTGACCTGAAAAATGAGAAAAGTAAAAACACCTTTTCGTTGAAAAGTAGGTATTGAATATCAGCCAATCAATGTAGAGGTTTTTTTTCTATTTCATGATAATCTCTCCTTTTGAAATTAATAGGGGTTTGAATGATTTAAAAATTCACCATCTAGGGTTGCAAACTTTTCTGCTAACCCAATTTTTATTTTTCATTCCAACGTATAGAATCTCGATTCTTAAAATTCAGGTTACACCAAGAATTTCCCAGTCCATCTAAGAGTAAAAAACCACTTTTAGATGGGCGGGCATGATGTAATCATCGCTTAAATCCCTTAATATAGGGGTTTAACGACGATTTAGAATGAGTGACCACCTAACATGCGATTATTTTTAAAGTTGATGGCCTCCCACAGTTTACTGTGGGAGGCCTTTTCTTTTTATGTAAAGTAAAAATTGAATATAATAATTCTGAAAATTTTAAGTTGTTTAACATTTCTTCGGGTGATATACTAATTTCACAAATATAATCATGATTATAAAATCACTTTGATTGTTTTGTAATTACGATTAAAAATTTATAGAAAGCGTTAATAGTAAGTTAAAAATAATGATAATGACTACTTTACGGCGGATGAAAATGAGTAAGAGGAGGATGAAAAGTGTCAACAGAATATAAAGAAAAAGAAATTATCACTAATTTTCCTTATGCATTTCAAACCATTGAAAACACTTGGATTGTTTTAAAAGATGGAACTAGACTTTCAAGTCGTATCTGGTTGCCTGAAGTTAGGGAAGGACAAAAAGTACCTGCCATTTTAGAGTACATTCCTTACAGAAAAACAGACGGTACAAGGGCAAGAGATGAACCGATGCATGGTTATTTTGCCGGGCATGGATATGCAGTTGTCAGAGTGGATATGAGGGGTTCGGGAGAATCAGATGGTCTGTTAAGGGATGAATACTTAAAGCAAGAACAAGATGATGCTCTGGAAGTTATTGATTGGATCTCAAAGCAAATTTGGTGTGATGGAAATATCGGTATGATGGGTAAATCATGGGGGGGCTTTAATTCCCTTCAAGTTGCAGCCAGAAGACCCAAAAATTTAAAAGCAATTATTACACTCGGGTTTACCGATGACCGGTATAACAATGATATCCACTATAAAGGCGGCTGCCTCTTAAATGATAATTTCTGGTGGGGGGCCATTATGCTGGCCTATCAGGTGCGTCCGCTTGACCCTCATATTGTTGGGGATAGCTGGCGTGAAAAATGGCTGGAAAGATTAGAGGAAATGCCTTTATGGATGGCGCAATGGATGGAGCACCAAACGAGAGATGCTTATTGGAAGCATGGTTCAGTTTGTGAAAATTACGATGACATTGAAGTGCCGGTTCTAGCCATCGATGGTTGGGAAGATTCTTATACGAATACCGTATTAAGTTTAATGAAAGGGCTTTCAGTTCCCAGGAAGGGGATTATTGGTCCTTGGGCACATGTATACCCTCATGATGGAGTTCCAGGACCAGCAATGGGCTTTTTGCAAGAAGCTGTTAAATGGTGGGACCATTGGCTAAAAGGAAAAGAGAACGATGTGATGGATGGACCAATGGTGAATGTATGGCTTGAGGAAAGTATGCCCCCTTCTTCCATTAAACCAGTAAGTAAAGGAGAGTGGGTTGGACTCGATTCCTGGCCATCAAATGAAGTTCTAACGCAAACTTATCAATTGACTCATGGTAAATTGCTAAAAGAAAGAGATGAAACAGAAGAGCGAGTATTATTAAAAACACCTTTAAATCATGGCCTTTTATCAGGTGAATGGATGGGTGCCGGAGTACCGGGGGAAAGTCCGTCAGATCAACGATTGGATGATGGTATGGCGATGGTATTTGAAGGGGATGTCTTAGAAAGTCCGTTGGAAATAGTTGGTTATCCAAGATTTGAAGTACAAATGACAAGTGACAAACCAAAAGCAATGCTCTTCGCACAACTATCAGATGTGGCACCAGATGGAGCCGTTACCCGTGTTTCTTATGGAGTAATGAATTTAACCCATTTAAATGGACATGATCAAGTAGACTTGTTAACCCCTGGTGAAAAGGTAAATGCATTTGTTAATTTAGACTGTTGCGGGCATAAATTTAAAGCCGGACACCGGATACGTTTGTCTATTGCAACAACTTTTTGGCCAATGTTTTGGCCAATGCCTGAGGATGCAACACTTACTCTGAATCTTGAAACCGCAAAGTTTTCATTACCGATCTTTAAAGGAAGCCGGGTATCTGGACCGAATATGAGTCCTCAATGCGCGCCATTAACTCCGACAACTATACTTTCAGAGGGAAAAGTCGATCGTTCCATTTCATACGATATTTTAACGGATACATGGACTTGCATAACCGATGGTGTAGGAGGGGTATTTGGTGAAGGGGTCTATCGCTTTGATGATATCGATGTTACGGTTGAACACAATTTGAGACGAGAGTTGACATTAAGTAATGCTAATCCTCTTTCGGCGAAATATACCATTTGTCAAAAAATGAGAATTGGGCGTGAGGGTTGGTGGATTGAAGCTGACATTACCGTTACGCAAACTTCTGATGAAGAAAGCTTTATGATTGTTGGGGAAATGGATGTTAAAGAAAACAGCCGACCGGCATTCCATAAGAATTGGGATCAAAAGATTGAGCGTTCAGGACTTTAAAAAGCCAGGGATTGGAGAGAAAAGTGATGAAAGGTAAACTAAGGAAAAATATACCTACTCTAGTCATATTAATCATTGCAGGTGAAATGATTTATACATTGCCTTATTTTCGAAACTATTATTATGATGTATTCTTAAATGCCTTTCACTTAACCAATACACAAATGGGTACGCTTGGCAGCGCTTATGGAGTTTGCTGTTTGATTTCCTATATCTTTGGAGGGTATGTGGCAGATCGATGGAGAACGAAGCACTTGTTGTCCATATCTTTATTTGCGACAGGGATTCTAGGCTTTGCTTTACTATTGTATCCCCCTTACCCTGTGTTGCTGCTAATCTATGCAGCTTGGGGAATAACATCCATCATGACCTTTTGGGTAGCATTAATAAAAGCCGTCCGTTCGTTAGCATCTGAAAATGAACAAGGAAAAGCATTCGGCTTTTTTGAAGGCGGACGCGGTGCTGCCAAAGTTATCGAATCTGCTTTGGTATTAGGACTCTTCGCCATTTTAGCAAAGCAACTGAGTGACAAGCTGGCATTGTCTTCTGTGATTATTTTCTATTCCGTGATGTGCATTCTTTTAGGGTTCATGATTATGTTACTTTATAAGGAACCAGATGGTAACAACAGTAGTGGTGAAATAAAAGAAAAGGAGGATAAAAAATTTGATTGGGCAATACTTTTGAGGATTCTCAAAATGCCAACAACCTGGTTGGCAGCCATTCTTATATTAACGTCTTATGCGATGATTAATAGTTTCTATTATATTACGCCTTATGCAACGGCCGCCTTTGGTGCTTCAACAATAATTGCCGCTGCATTGGGTTACTTTTCACAATATTGCCGCCCAATCGGAAGTTTCGGCTCTGGCATTATCGGGGATCGAATTGGTATTTCGAATATGGTCATAATTGGCTATTGTGTTCTGGCACTCGGTTTAGCTGCTCTCATCGTATTACCCGGAAAGCCTTCTTTCATCTTATTACTGTTAGTTTTTATAGCGATTATTTATATATCAATGTATGCATTACAGGCAACGCACTTCGCTATTTTGGTGGAAGGAGACTATCCTGTCGAAACAACAGGAACAGTTGCCATGCCCTTGATGATTATTGGGTATAGCGGAGAAATCTTTATGCCAATTGTTGCAGGTGCTTGTTTGGACCACTGGAGTGGTACAGACGGTTATAAAGTATTATTTACAATTTTATTAGGCTTGACGATTGTTGGGTTGATTACGGCTATAATTTGGCAAAGAGTAACGAAAGAAAAACGAAAAGAGATTTCGCTCCTGAAGAGAGAAATGAAAGCAAGTTAGCAAAAGGCAAGAGGGTACCCAAGTGATAGAATAATGAGGTTTTCTTAAAGATCCCCAAAAATGTAAAGAGGCTGGCGATAAACGTTTTGTTTTTTGCCAGCTTTTTATTTTTATACGTTTCTATTGTGGGCTAATGTTCTTTCGGCTTCCATGCCATAGTTTGGTATAATTTATCCATCAGCACTTTATTGATTAGCATGCCACTATAAAATATAGATAAGAATACAGAAAGCTTTGTTTTATAGGGTTCAGTGATTGAAATGGACCTATATCTTTTTAAAAATGTGAGGGGAATAGATATGAAAAAAAAAGAAATACAAATGGGCCGCATGTGGAAATACTTTGTGGACGCAACAGCTGAAATTATCGAAGAAGAAGGTTTAGAGAATGTAACAATAAGGAAAGTTGCGGATAAAGCGGGCTATAATAGCGCAACCATTTATAACTATTTTTCTGAAGTCTCCCATTTGATTTTTTTCGCTTCAATGAAATTCTTGAAATGCTACACAGATGAGGTGGCTGTTTATATTGAAAAAGGAAAAGATCCAATTGAAAAGTACTTATTAGCATGGGAATGTTTTTGTAATCACTCTTTTCAGCAACCACAAATCTTCCATGCGGTTTTTATTATGGACCTAGCTGATCAACCTGAAAAGTTGCTTGAAGACTATTACAAAATCTATCCATCTGATTTGATTAACATCCCTGAAGAATTAAAGACTATCCTTTTCGAACGTAATGTGTCAAAAAGAGGGCGATCCTTTTTAGAAATTGCACTAAGAGAGGGCTACATTAAAGAGGAAAACGTTGATGCGATTAATGAATTGACCATTTTAGTATGGCAGGGAATGTTTACGAATGTTTTAAATAATCGCAAAAGCTATGATTTTCAAACGGCTGCAAAAATCACCATGAACTATATAACAGAGATTGTACACAACGCAAATCTCTTTCATTTTAAAAAAGATCATGCCAATCGGCAGTAGCATTCTCCACCATTTGACAAATGAAATTTACTATATATTTGTTTTCCTAGCGACATCGAAAAAGCCTTAATCTATTGATCGAGAAGGCTTGGGATAATATCTTATTATTTCTTGTTTACCTTCAATAATCTTCCTAATGCGAAGGCACCGGCTCTTAGAGCGCATTTCTTGCCCCAGAAGCGCACCCTTTCCTTGAAAAACTTAGGTCGTTGAAACGGGACATACCTATAGAATATTAGCCATCCGTGAATGATATAAAACCTCAGTTAAAAATGACGTTACAAAACAGTTCAAGTACATAATCTTTGTTCAAGATTTAGAGTTTATTTGCAAGACTTTCGAGCATTAGAATCCATTTTTTTATAATTTTCATAATAATGATGAATTGCGTATAATGAGAATGGAAGGGTATACATACATTTAAATCAATACGAAATGAAAGAATGGTCATCATTCTATTCTAGAAGCAAATAATCGATTAAAGGTGAAATGATTATGATAGCTAGTCTTATGAGGTCTTGGACAATATGGATAAAAATTGGAGTAATTTTATTCGGGGTATTCTTACTGTCGTGGTTGGGTCCTGACGAAATTGGCCTTACTGATTTGCTTATTTCTTTAAGAGAAGGTGAAGAGACGGGAAATAAGCTAATGCTTGCCGTTTTTTTGTTAATTTCTTTAAATACAGTTTTAGCTTTGTTTCATTATATTGGTGCACTGCTGTTGGGAGACGAAATCGGTGCTCGTTTAAACCGTCCATGGTTAAAAATCGTCATTCCTCTTATTGTTATTCCTCTCGATTATATCGTGATAAATGCTTATTATTCTTTAACATACTCATTTAGCGCATATGCGTTGTTATTGTTGTTAGCCATCTTATTATTGCAAGCCTTTGAAAAGGATAGACTAAAGCCCATTATTAAAACGATTATTTGTTCTCAATTAATCTTTGGGATTGAATGGCTGAATGAGATTCCTTCTTTATCCCAATATGGATTTGGCCAAGGATCGATTTCAAAGGAATTAAAAGATATAGCGGTTCAAATTGGATTTGAGCAATCTTTAACATTGTACAGTTTAACTTTGTGTTTGATTTTTGTTATTAATGCTGTTATTTTAGCTGTGTATTTTTCTTTATCCGAACAAAGATGGCGGATAAAGCAAGAGCTTCATTATGCGCAGTTAGAAGCAATGCAGTCAAGATCAGGACGAGAAGCACTATATCTGGTCCATGATTTAAAAACGCCTCTCACAGCAATTGAGGGGCTAAATTCTTTAATTAGTTTGAAAGTGGACGATTCTAAAATTAAGGAATATTGTCAAAGGATTTCAGCATCGATTCATTCCGTTAGCGACATGATTTCCGAGATTTTATATGATGATAAAAAACATTGGTGCCGTATAAAAGATTTAGTTGAATATGTCGAAGCAAGCAGACTGAGCGGGACAAATCTTAATCTGAAGGTAGACTTTCAAACAGATCCTGAAATTAAAATTTTAATTAATAAAATCCGAATGACAAGGGCATTGGTGAATTTAATTGACAATGCTTATGATGCAGTGAATGGAGTGGAGGATGGAAAGATTTTACTTAAGGTAAAAACCTATGAAAATGAACTTTGGTTGGGCGTATCAGATAACGGGAAAGGGATTTCACCTAAAGAGCAGGTGGAAGTATGGAAAGCTGGGTTCAGTACGAAATCGCATCCAGGGATGGGATTAGCTTTCGTGCGACAAGTTGCTGAAGGACATGGTGCATCGGTGGAAATTGACAGCAAGCTTGGGCACGGGACAATAATTTGGATTAAACTAGCTGAGGGGAGTGTGTCAAGATGAACATTTTAGTCATAGATGATGATGCATCAATTCAATACATGCTAAGTGAAATTTGTGAATTTGCCGGCTGGAATGCAGATACGGCGAACAATGGAAAAGAAGGGTTGAATGTGTTTGCAGAAAAAGGAGCGGATGTTGTTTTAGTGGATTATCATATGCCGGAAATGGACGGAATAAAAACAGTGGGTGAGCTTCGTAAACTTAATGCTGATGTTCCGATTCTTGTATTAACAGTCGATGAACGACAGGAAATTGCTGATCGCTTTCTTGAAGCAGGCGCAACGGATTTTGCGTTAAAGCCTGTAAAGGCGCCTGATTTGATTTCAAGAATTCAACTGCATGCCCGCCTAGCAAAATTAACCCAATCAGCTCCGCAGCAAAAATCCAGTGAAGAGAAGGATGTATTTGTAACAAAGGGAATTAGTAAGAGAACACTTCGTCACGTTAGTGATTTTCTACATTCTAATCGTGAGCCTTTTTCCGTTGATACAATTTCTAAAGAAGTTGGATTGGCTTATCCGACCGTCTATCGCTATATTATGCATTTACTTGATGAAGGAAAAGTGGAAACTATTGTGAGTTATCAAAAAATAGGAAGACCCAAAAATTTATATCAATGGATTGTTGACTAAGAAACTGCCTTAATACAAGGCTTTTTGAGTTTGTAAACAAAAGGGGTTCCAATCAACGTTCATATTTTAAACTCCCTTTTTTTTAAAATGTAGGCAATCCTAACTAAAATCGAGTTTGTCAACAGTCTGAAACTGCCTTAATACAAGGCAGTTTTTTTATTATGATGGGGGGTCTCCGTTGCTGCACAACCATTAATGCAACAAGACTTTTTTTCTTTTTTTTCTGTATTTTTATATTTTCTGATAATATAAAATTATTTTACAACACTAAAGATTCTTTAAAATATAAATAACTTCATTGGTTGTCTTCAAGTTAAATGAATGAATTTATAAGTTAATGCTCATGAAGATTTTGCTATCAGATTCTTTTTGCACCAGAGCGAAGATTAAAAAATGAAAACGCTTACTGATGGTGAGTTGGATGGAGTGAGTGGCCATCATCGTACCAATCAATTGTCTATTAAAATAAAGACCATGCAATTATTTTGTGAATGTAACGATTGGTGGTTAACCATATTGAGGAGGACTTTATTATGCAAGCACTATTAAAAGAAGAAGTTCAGCAGCCAAACCAGTCCAGGAAAAAGCATCCTCCAGGACTGTATATGCTGTTCGCTACTGAGGCATGGGAGCGCTTCAGCTATTACGGAATGAGGGCAATCCTTGTTCTTTACTTAACGGCAACGGTTGTAAACGGCGGGCTTGGAGTCGACAAATCTGCGGCTATGGGCATATACGGATTCTTTACTGGTGCCGTTTATATTACGCCAATGATTGGCGGATACTTGACCGACCGTTTCATAGGCAGAAGATTGGCGATCACGATTGGCGGTATTTTAATGGCGCTGGGTAACTTTTCGCTATTCGCAAGTCAGAGTTTAACAGCGCTTTACATTGGTCTTGGTTTATTGATCATCGGTAATGGTTTCTTCAAGCCAAACATCTCGACAATTGTCGGTGATCTTTATGAAGACAATGATCCGCGTCGTGATGGGGCTTTCACCATCTTCTATATGGGTATTAACGTTGGGGCTTTCTTCGCCCCATTAGTAGTCGGGCTTATGAACTATAAATATGGGTTCTTGACAGCAGCAATTGGCATGATTGTAGGACAGTTAGTTTTCAACTTATTAGGCAATCGCTATTTAGGTGATATCGGTAAAGAACCTACCGGCAAACCGAATGTTACAGCTGGTAAAAAATCAGCTGCACCGTTAACGAAAAGAGAACAAAAACGTACAGCGGCTATCGTGATTTTGGCAGTCTTCGTCATTGCTTTCTGGGCCGCTTTCGAGCAGGCAGGAAGTTCATTGACATTGTATGCTAATGACCAAATTGATCGGAATGTATTTGGCTTTGAGGTTCCAACTGCCTGGTTCCAATCATTGAACCCATTATTCATCGTGATTTTAGCGCCAATTATGTCTGCTTTATGGTACAAGCTTGGCAGCTCAAAACGCGGTGACTTAAAAACCCCAACGAAGATGGCTCTCGGTTTAGTCACTGTTGGTTTAGGTTTCTTAGTACTGCTTCCTGCCGTTATGTACACAGGAAACGATACAGCGCTAAAAGTGAACATCCTGTTCATGATTGTAACGTATTTCCTTCATACATTAGCCGAACTAATGATTTCACCAGTTGGTTTGTCAATGGTAAGCAAAATTGCTCCAATCAAGCTAGCATCTCTTCTAATGGGAGTATGGCTGGCAAGTTCCGCAGTGGCCAATATGGTAGCCGGACAATTAGCTGCATATACGCAGTCTTTAGGTTACCTGGAAATCTTTAGTGTGATTGGTTTTGTAACAATTGGTTTAGGTATTGTATTGTTGTTTCTTTCGAAGCCAGTCGCAAAGCTGATGAAATAATGAAAAAATGAGCTGACCCAAAAGGCATATAATGTGCCATTTGGGTCGAGCTTTTTTTAGTGGGAAAATAATAGAATCGGTCCAAACTGGTGTAGCGGGTCTCCACAACGACCCATACCAGAAAGGAACGATTCTCTGAAGTTTTATTTCTGTTTGCTTAATCTTATTGTGTTTCAGCATTTTCACGAGTCTTTTATCAATTTGAATGATACGGAACATAAGTAAACAAAAGCAAATCAATGGGAAGTTCTTATAAAACAAGTCAAAGCTATATTAGATGAGAAACAATAATAAACACTTAGGTGGATTAATAAACTTGGTTTCAATAATCGACCAGCCACTTTTAGTAGAAAAGCACTTAGAGCTGGTTATGTAAAAGAGCCTATGAATTAGGATGTAATTCACTCCACTTAAGTGATTATATGAAATTTGTACGAGTGGTAACTTGCAACAAAAAAGGGGAATCTTGGGATAAGGCTGGCCAGTTTTCCAAAGGCACGGGACCAGGCGCCAGGCCCAACCAGATGTAACATCCGCAATTATAAGGGGAGATGGAGGCTATGCAAGAGAAGGAAGGTAAGTGAATAGGTGATCTAATCCTATATGGAAACAGAAGAAAGGAAAAGGGAATCTTATCGCTATCCCTAACGACTTCTGGATAGGCTATACTTATCTAGACAGAAAATTTAAGGTCGGGTAGACTACAGATACAACTAGTTATAGAAAAGAGGTCCGATATGCGACGCGATATACAAATGAATGAACGAGCTTTCTCTTCCAAGGAAGTGGCAGAAGAAGTGGGGATTGCAACTCCCACTGTTCGAAAGTATGGTCAAATCTTAGAGCGGAATGGATATGAGTTTTTGAAAGATGGAGATCGGCGTATCTTTGTTAAATCTGACATCGGAGCGCTTATAGCGCTACGCGATACGGACAAGCCCCTAGACGATACAGCTAAAGACCTTGTGTATCAACAAAAAGAAAGATTAGAAGGATCCAATGAAACACACATAGCGATACCCGATACATATGAAAATTCACCCCACGACCCCAATCAATTAAACGAGGTCTTAATGTTTTTAGTCAATGAACTCGCAGCCACACGTGAAATGAATGCCCAACTGACAAACGATATGTCACAGCTTAAAACAAAGGTTTCCCGGCTCCAGCAAGATCATCATGTTATAAGTTCTAGTATTGGAAATTCAGCGCAAAGAACTAATACTAAAATTGAACAATTAACTGAACAACAAAATACCCATTACGAAACATTGCTGGAACAAGAAAAACAAAAAAGTGAACTCTTACAAAAAGAAATACAAAATATGCGGGACGAACAGAAAAAAGAATGGAGTTCACAAAATGAATTTAATAAACGTTTAGAAGAGACTATACAAAAACGTTCCGAAAAATGGCGGGGACTTTTCTCCATATTCAGAAAATAAGGGATGACTGTTAAGGTTTTTTGCCTATGCGAATCCAAAAAACCTTTAAAAAATTCATAGTGCCATATATGATTCGCGTAGCTGAAAAACAGAATGAAGAAAGAATATTTCAACTTTACAGGTTTGGCACCTGTTTTGTAAAAGCTCGGCGATACCAATGTATCGGACGTTCTACCAAAGGCAAGCGAAGGCTCAATTGAAATTTCATTGGAGCTTTGTTTAAGCGATATGCATCTAAAACAAAATGCACAATTTGAAGCAAGCAAAAAAGGCAGTTTAATGAAATGAGAGTTGAGACAGTTGAGAACTTGCATTCAAAAACAAGAGTCATCCTTAATAGAGGTGCTCCAGACAGGGATTGATCGGCTCTTTTTTGTGTGTTGCGTATCGCTGGGCGATATAACTTGCAAATAAATTCGAATCTTTAGGTTTAATAGAAAAGTGACGTTTGATGCAAACATGATATACATCCGAATGAACGAGTATTCTTTGTATTCTTTTCTAAGGAAGTGGCAGAAAATGTGGGGATGCATACCCACTGTTCAAAAGTATTGTCAAAACTTAGAACGAAACGGATATGATTTTTTAAGATGGTGGTTACCTATCTTTATTCAATCTGACATCGAAGCGCACATAGCGTTATACGATACGTGATAAGGGCATGTCCCTGGAGCGTACAACTAGAGATCTTATGTATCTATAAAAAGGTAGATTAGAAGTAACCGATGAAACAGAGATAGCGATACCCGGTATAAAGACAACTTACCCCATAATTCCAAACAAATAAATGAGATTTTAAATGTTTTAACCAATGAACAACTCGCAGCTACGCTTGAAATGAACAATCCACTGACAAGGATATGGCTCAGCTTAAAACAACGGTTTCCCAGCTCCAGCAAGATCCATGGCCTCAATAGTGTTCCTCAAGAAAGGGGCTTATCGGTTCTTTTTTATGTTTCGTATCGGTGTGCGATATAACATGAAAATAAGTCCACAGATTCTTCATCTTTAAAAAGAAAGGGAAGTCCGATATGAAACAGGATTTACTTCTGAATGAATGAGCATCCTCTTCAAAGGAAGTGGAAATGCAAAATCAATGCTCGAAAGTATGTCTAAAACTTAGAACGAAATGAATAACCATTATTAAAATGTGGGAATTTACACACCTTCTTTCAATCCGACATCGAAACGCTTAAAGCTAAAGCGATACGCTATACGGGGAACTCCCTAAACGATAGAGCTAAAGGACCTTGTATCAAGAAAAAGAAAGATTAGAAGGAACCAATGAAACAGAGATAGCGATACCCGATACATATGACAATTTAACCCTTGCTCTCATTCAATTAAAAGAGAGCTTAATTTTTAACCAATAAACTCGCAGCTACGGGTAAAATGAACATTTAACTGACAAACGATATGTCATAGCTTAAAACTGAACGACAAAAAAACCATAAAGAAACATTACTTCAATAAGAAAAAGGTTTCATTACTTTTTTTAGTCTCTTTGACTATATTGAGATGTTAAATAACAGTTTAAACCGAGGCAATCAAATCAGTAGAAATTCCTTTGTTCTAACTATTCAGAATCACTATTTTTCATATTTCAACAATTTCCCGAGAAATAACTACAAATTCTGAGTAGATATCGACAAAATTAGAAGGTTCTAAAAGATGTAGTAAAATATTGGTGAAAATTATGACCAATTGAGTTAAAAACTTGATTGAAAACGTTTATGGGTATTGAGTATGGAGAAGTGACGAATTATTTCTCTTTTGAATGAAATCGTATGTGTCTTTAGAAGAACACACCTTTCAGAATTAAAGAAATTTTCAACCAATACACTCGCTGCTCTACGCGTGAGGTGAACATTTAACTGACAAACGATATGTCATAACTTAAAACTGAACAAAAAAACCATTAAGAAACATTTCTTCAAAATAAGAAAGTTTCTTAATGGTTTTTTAGAGTCTTTTACGATATTGAGGTGTTAATACCAATTTAAACCGAGGCACTCAATTCAATAGTAGAAATTCTTTTGTTCTAACTATTTAGAATCACTATTTTCAAATTTCAACAATTTCCCGAGAAATAACTACAAATTCTGAGTAAATATCGACAAAATTAGAAGGTTCTAAAAGCTGTAGTGAATCATTGGTGGAAATTATGACTAATTGAGTTTTTTAAACTAGGAAATAAGATAGGAAGCGTGGTTGATTGAGTTAAAAACTGATTGAAAACGTTTATGTGGTATTGAGTATGGAGAAGTAGACGAATTATTTCTTTTTTGAATGAAAGCGTATGTGCTTGGGAAGAACACACCTTTCAGGATTAAAGAAATATAAAGGGGTGAATGAGGGACAACCTACGATAGTATTGAAGGCAGCTAAATTGCCGCGAGTAGCAACCTGTGCTAGCTCAAACACCACAAAAAGACCTAAAAGCAAGTCAAAGAGAACAAGGCTAATGCCGAAGACAAAAGGAGGTCCCAAGGCAAGGGATACAAATGTCTCGTAGCGAAGCCAAGCCAAAGCAGGTAAACAATGATAGCGTTTTTTATAGGTAAATGGGAGCCATCAAACTAAAATAAGGAAGGCAGCTAGATCCCCGCGAGTAGCAACCTATGATAGTTGACAAGTACTATGCAATCTCTAATTGGTTTAGAAAATCCACTATATAAAACGTTACAAGCTTAGCACCTTAAACAGGTGCTTTTTTATGTTCATACTTAATAAACACTCCTTTTAAAAGGAGTGCCTTCTTGTTATGAAATTTCAGAGTGATAACTATCTGGTAATTTACTAAAATTTACATACTAAAGCTATCTAAACCTTGTTGGGTCAAAGTAAAAGAAACAATTGCCCAATTTTGAAGCTTTTTCGAAGTGGACAGCAATAACTTTATTGTTTTCCTTGTCCTCGGGTTTGTCCTCTTACTTGTTATTTACATTATTCCAAAACAGTTAGAGTTAACCGCAGAAAAAAACTCACCCCCGAAACTTGTGTCTGGAGGTGAATTTTAAGGATTTAGAAAATATATTTGAAACTATTTGGAATTTTGGTATTGAAATCTAAAACTTAGTCTACTTTGAAATTATTTTTTATAGGTTCAATTATTAAGGGACTGAATTGTTCCTTTCTATTTTTGTATTGTTCGATTATCTTTTCATTATTTAGTTCAATTTCCCGGATCCCTTCCATAATATCGAGAGCTAGTGTATCGGAATCGGTTGAAACGACTAAATTCTCCAGCCCAAGGGACTGAAACAAATCAAATACTTTAAATCTGTATCCGAGGGCGATACAGGGGACATTTCCTGCTAAGGAAAGGATATTAGCGTGAAGTTTAAAGTTAATGCTCAAACTGCAGACAGAGAGTTTTTCAATAAGCTCTTCCTCTGAGTATAGTGATGGATCATAAGTCACATTCAACGGGTCATTCAATTTATCGTAAAGTCGTTTGGAGGCCTCCCGGTCACTGCCCCAGACAACGTACAATAAAATTTTATAACCCGACTTTATTAATTTTTTGGATACTTGAAGAAGCGCATTTTCAATAGCAGCTTCTTGGGAATGTCCGAAAGCTTTAAGTCTTTACAGGCTCTCAGGAAAATCATGCAGATGTTTGCCCTTGTCCATGCTATTCAGTAATGGAAAAACGGAGTGCAGCTGTAAACAGTCCACACTCCACTTCGTCTGGATCGCCAAACCAAAGGAACAATGGCGCTATACAAAAAAATGAGAAAATGTCAGGTGACACATTCCCAGTCCTTTAACACTATATATGTTTCGGCATTCTCAGCAAGAGCGTTTGGGACATTCACAAATCTAAACAGCGATTAAATGTCCGCCCTCCGATGTCTTCTACGTATAAATAATTATATCAGAATAATATTATTGGCTTTATCCTCTTATAAGGTTAAGGGGATTGGAACTGATGATTGTGTTATCAAAAAACAGGTGAATGTTAATTATTTCTTCACGACGGAATGTAATTCATTTTGGTCAGGTTCCTAACTTTTCACGAACAATACCGGTTTTAAAAGAGGGCGAACGTGTAAATATTCGGAGTAGCATCATCATTCATGGCTGAAAAGAATATTGGGGGTCTACGTATCTACATATGATTTCTTATAAACATAATTATATTTTTTGAGAGTTTCGACATTATATTGACAATAATATAGTTACTCATTACAATTGAAAATAATTCTCAATATGGTACAGGGGGCACCAATGGTTATGTCAAAACGAAGAAACAGCAAAAAAGTGTTATTTATATCGGCAATCGTTTTAATTCTATCAACGCTTTTACTTGGATGTACAAATGAATCAAAAGAAAATTCAACTTCAAACAAAGACAGTAAAGACATGCTTACTTTGGCTTGGCCGAGGGATATAGGTGAAATGAATCCGCATGTCTATAATCCTTCTCAATTATTTGCTACATCCATGATATATGAACCTTTGGTCAGCTACCAAGATGGAGGTAAGCTAAAACCGCATTTAGCTGAATCTTGGGAAATTTCCAAGGATGGGAAGGAATATACGTTCCACCTCCGTCAAGATGTGAAATTTTCTGACGGTACAAGTTTTAATGCTGAAATTGTGAAAAAGAACTTTGATACTATATTGAAAAATGTTGATTTACATAGTTGGTTGGGCTTTATTACGAAAGTGGATCAAACGGAAGTAATTGACCAAAACACATTTAAACTAACATTAAAGGAGCCATATTATCCTACTATTCAAGAGTTAGCCGTTGTTCGTCCAGTCCGATTCTTAGGTGATGCTGGATTCCCTAAAGATGGTGACACTTCTAAAGGTGTTACAAAACCAGTCGGTACAGGCCCATGGGTTTTGGAAGAATATAAAGCAGATGAATATGCTATTTTCAAACGCAATGAAAATTATTGGGGTGAACTCCCTAAAGTTAAGAAAATCAAAGTCAAGGTCATTCCTGATGCGGAAACCCGTGTTCTTGCTTTTGAAAAAGGTGACCTGGACCTAATTTATGGTGAAGGTGCTATCAGTCTGGATGCTTTCAAACAATTAGAAACAACAGGTAACTATGAGACTAGTATTTCTGATCCGGTTGCGACAAGACAACTAGTTATGAATACGAAGAAAGAACAACTTTCAGATTTACGTGTTCGTCAAGCGTTACAATATGGATTTAATAAAAAAGCAATGGTTGACGGAGTTACTTCAGGTTTGGAAGAGAAGGCAGATTTCATTTTACCGACAAACTTCCCGTATACTTCAGACATTGATGTAACACCGATTGATTATAATGTCGAAAAAGCAAAAGCTTTATTAGATGAAGCGGGATGGAAGCTTCCAAAAGGAAAAAACGTTCGTGAGAAAGACGGAAAGCCGCTTGAAATCGAGTTAATGTACGACTCTGCAGAATCGATTCAAAAAGCAATGGCCGAAACATTACAATCTGAGTGGGCGGCACTAGGTGTTAAATTGAATATCGTTGGAGTTGAGCTTACGGTACAAATTGAAAGATTCAAAGCTAATGATTTTGAATTGAATTTCTTTAGTAACTATGGCGCTCCATATGATCCACATACTTTCGTAAATGTCGTTGGTTCAAAAGGATTTGGCTTTAACGAAGCCATTTCATCTTATCCGAACAGAGATGAGTTGTTAAAACAAATTGCAGATGTTCCTAGAACAACAGATGAAAAAGAACGTCAAGAACTTTACTCAACTATTTTGGGATCACTGCAAGACCAAGGAGCGATTGTGCCCATTTCTTATATTAAGAAAATAGCTGTTTACCAAAAAGATGTATCTAATTTTACATTCCCTGCTAACAGGGATGAACATCCATTCACAGGAATTAGCATCGAGAAGTAAGTTACAGGAGGGTTTTCATGGGCACTTATATCTTGAAACGAATTATGGCCATTATTCCCATCTTTCTCTTGGCCACTCTTCTTACGTTTGGAATGATTCACCTTTCACCAGTGGACCCAGCTGAGGCATATTTATCTGCAGCACATATCCAATCTACAGATGAGATATTGGCTCAGAAAAGACATGAGTTTGGCTTAGATCAACCCCTCCATGTTCAATATGTAAATTCTATTATTAAGATATGCCAATTTGATTTTGGCATATCTTATCTTTCGAATAAACCTGTTTGGGAAGAGGTAACCTATCGAATGCCAGCGACCATTCAGTTAGCTTTAGGTAGCATCATATTAGCTATCCTGGTCAGTGTCCCTCTTGGATTTTTGGCAGGCATAAAGAAAAACAGTGGTATTGACCATTTTAGTCGCCTTCTCTCTTTTTTCGGGGCGTCCATCCCTTCTTTTTGGCTTGGTTATTTATTGATTTTTTTCTTTTCTGTTAAACTCGACCTATTTCCTGTCGAAGGAATCGGGACTTGGCAACATCTGGTTCTTCCTTCCGTTACTTTAGCTTTGCCATTAATAGCTTTGTATACTCGACTATTACGTGCTAGCGTTCTTGAAAATTTACAGGAACCTTATGTCCTTTTTGCTCGCACAAGAGGGATTCATGAAAAAGTCATTATGGGAAAACATGTATTGAGAATAGCCATATCCCCCATGATTACTGGACTGGGGATGAATTTAGGAAAGCTGCTGACCGGAACCATTATCGTCGAAGCGGTCTTTTCCTGGCCAGGATTCGGTCGTTATTTCATTGAAGCTATTTTTAATCGGGATGTTCCTGTCATTCAATGCTATGTGCTTTTAGCTGCGGGACTATTCATTTTTAGCAACTTGATTGTTGACCTAATCCAAATGTGTATCGACCCACGCATCTCCAGAAAAGGAGGGCAACGTCAATGATAACAAGTCTTCGTATTATGATGAGAAGTCAGAAAGTGATTGTCCTTTGTTCAATAATATTAAGCTTCCTATTTATCATCACCATCTTGGCTCCTTGGATTGCACCTAATGATCCTATTGCTGTCAATTTAGCTAATAAACTACAGCCATCTTCCTTTGAGTATCCATTGGGAACGGATCATTTAGGAAGATGTACGTTATCACGCATCTTATATGGAGCTCGCATTTCGTTAGGATTTGCTACATTAATCTTTATTTCATCTTTAGGCATCGGTTTGATTGTCGGAACCATTGCTGGTTATAAAGGCGGATGGGTGGACCAGGTGCTAATGAGACTGTGTGATGGTGTTATGGCATTTCCGAACCTTTTGCTCATTCTTGGACTTGTTGGTATATTGGGACCTGGCCTTAAACAGGTCATCATAGCATTGATGCTTGTGCAATGGGTGTATTATGCGAGAATTTTCCGAGGAATGGTACTTAGTCTAAAAGAACAAAACTATATAGCGGCAGCTAAAATAAGCGGTTCTTCTCAATGGAAGATAATAAAGAAACATATTATTCCAAATGTTCTTCCTCCGCTCGCTGTTATGGGTACATTAGAAATGGGTTGGGCCATCATGGATATATCGGCCATGTCGTTTCTAGGTTTGGGCGTGCAGCCTCCTACACCAGAATGGGGAGCAATGATTCATGAAGGGAAATCCTATATTCGGACGAATCCAGAATTAATGCTATATCCAGGTTTGATGATTATGCTTGTTGTCGTCACCTTCAATTTATTAGGCGAAGCGCTATCAGAACGTTTTGGAGTCAAACGTCGTTAATAAAAAGGAATGAGAAGATTGAGAACAGAACGGTCGAGTGTATTAACAGTGAGCGATCTACATGTAAAAGTACAAACAAAGGAAGGTGCATCCACCCTCGTTCAGGACATTAATTTCGAACTGGAAAAAGGGAAGGTATTGGGCCTTGTTGGGGAAAGCGGAAGTGGCAAAACCGTTACGAGTATGTCCATTCTACAGCTTCTTGATCGGAAAACAACTACAATTGAAGGGAGCATTACCCTTCAAGGACGAGAATTAAATGGTTTGGACGATAAAGAAATTCGTGGAATTCGCGGCAAGGATATTGCCTTTATTATGCAAAATCCGATGAATTCATTTACGCCTGTTTTTACAATTGGCAATCAATTTGTCGAAACGATTAGGTCTCATACCGCATTGAATAAAAAACAAGCAAAAGAGCTTGCCATCGAAGCGATGCAAAATGTAAACCTGCCAAATCCCGCGAAACTATTAAAAAGCTATCCTTTTCAACTGAGTGGAGGTATGCTTCAACGCGTGATGATTGCGATGGCTGCATGTTTACAGCCATCCGTTATTATTGCTGATGAGCCGACGACTGCACTCGACGTACATAACCAATTACAGGTACTTCGCCACTTGGATAAAATCCGTTCTGAATATGGAACATCCATTTTACTCATTTCTCATGATCTTGGCGTCATTTCTGAAATGGCAGATGATGTAGTCGTTATGCAACATGGCAGAATTGTAGAAACAGCAAATGTGTATGAACTATTTGATAATCCGCAGCATGAATACACAAAGAAACTGCTAAATGCCCGCCTTAGCATTAAACATGAAGAGCCTATCACCCATATGTTGTAATATATGGACTGCATTTTTTTGAGGGGTGAACAAATGAGTTTATTACAAGTAAAAGCAGTAACTCATAGCTATAATGCTCATACGTTTTTAAAATGGAAAGAGCATTCTAAAAAAGTACTCACTGACATTTCCCTCTCCATTGACGAAGGAACATGTTTAGGGCTGCTTGGCACGAGTGGAGCTGGAAAAAGTACATTAGGAAAAGTGATCCTTGGCTTAGAACGTCCACAGCAAGGACAGGTTCTGTTTCAAGGGCATGATATCTATACTGCTGATAAGCTTACTCGACAAAAGATACGCCGAGATCTACAGGTCGTCTTTCAGGATTCATATTCAGCTGTCAATCCACGAATGACCGCTGAAAGTATTGTAGGCGAGCCATTGGAAAACTATGAAAAACTAACCGTAGCCGAACAAAAAAGAACGGTTATTGAGTTATTGGAAAGAGTGGGCCTAAGTGAAAAGGATTTAAAAAAATACCCACACCAATTTAGCGGTGGACAATTGCAAAGAATTAATATTGCTAGAGCAATTTCTCTTAAGCCACTGTTAATCGTCTTGGATGAATCCGTGAGCAGTCTGGATATGGTTAATCAAACACTGATTTTAGAATTATTAAGTGAGTTGAAAAAAGACTTCGGCTTATCTTATCTTTTTATTACACATGATATTAAAGCGGCATATTCAATTTCTGATACTTTGGGTGTACTGGAAAAAGGGGAATTAATCGAGCATTACAATTCAAAAGATCAGTTTTTTTCGTCAGAACATCCTGTCGTTAAACAGATGAGAAGTTCTATACTCGCTGAGCATCCGCGTTTTCGTTCTCTTCCAATGAGGATTAACAAGTCCTAGTTTAGAATATATCTTTGCCGGTTTCCGTTTGAAAATCGAGGCCCTTGTTTATCTCATATTTGAGGAGTTGCAATAGCATACTTTATACTGGTTATTCGTTTTTTACGATTTAGCGATGTGGGCGTTTCGTTATTATGACTAACGTTGAATATCTTGCTGCCATCTGGCAGCTCCTTTTGTTTTTGCAACTAAAGGGGAAGTTGGTTTCACAAGCTATCGAGCATTTCTCTGTAATGGGGAATGCTTTTTATTTTTTTCTTATAAATGTATAAACAATAATAATGTAATTAAATTCAATAATATTTTATTGTGAAACAATAAAAAACATGTTAAATTCAAATTAACATTTAAATAAATGAGGTGCTTTTCATGAAACGAAGTTCAACACTCTTCTTAAAGGTAGCTGTCATTTTTATCGGCATTCCGGTTCTTGCTTTGTGTCTATTTTTGTTGCCTCAGATAGCGAATGAAGCAAATGAAGCAGCAGAAAGAGGTTCAGATTTGGCTTATGTGGTATATGGCCTATTAATGGTTATGTATGTGTCGGCAATCCCATTTTACTTCGCTTTGTATCAATCGTTTAACCTATTAAGCTATATTGACAAGAACCAAGCTTTCTCGGAATTATCTGTAAGAGCGCTAAAGAAAATCAAAAAATGTGCCATCACAATCAGTGGCTTGTATGTGGTGGCCCTGCCATTCGTCTTTATCCTAGCGGAAGTGGATGACGCACCGGGTCTCGGACTAATCGGAATGGTCATGATTTTTGCCCCCATGGTGATTGCTGTCTTTGCGGCTGTCCTTCAAAGACTTTTACAAGAAGCCATCGATATAAAATCAGAGAATGACTTAATAGTCTGAGGTGAATAACATGGCAATAATAATCAATATTGATGTGATGCTGGCTAAAAGGAAAATGAGCGTAACGGAACTTTCGGAAAGGGTTGGAATAACGATGGCTAACCTTTCTATATTGAAAAATGGAAAAGCAAAAGCGATTCGACTATCCACGTTAGAAGCGATTTGTAAGGCTTTGGACTGTCAGCCGGGAGATCTTTTGGAATACAAAAGTGAAGAGCGCACTCAAGGAGAATAGATCATTTAGGTAGGCTGCTGCGGCAGCCTTTTTCTTATGGAACTGACGGGGTGGAATAGTTGAATAGTGGTCTTTCTTCAACTATTGGGCCTGATTTTTTTTCTGTTTTTAGAGAAATGGAATTTAAAAAAGCCATCCAAAATAGGTGGCTTGTGACATTTGTCATTCTTGTTTTATAAATAATGAATCTGCTGTAAACCCTATGTTAATTTTCATGAAACAGCAATTCTCTAATTACTTAGGAAACTTTATAAATAATAACACCACTAATCCTGAGATATATTAATAACAGCAATAATGCAACAATGCATATCGTTCCGATTGAAGCTAAAACATTAAGGATTTTAGTAGCTTTAGTACTGAACAGCTTACAAAATACAATATAAACTCCAACTCCAATAATTCCACCTAATGTATTTCCCATAAAGTCAGTTATATCGCTAGCTCCTATAGCAAAGATGAATTGCAATCCTTCAAATAGCAAACTAACTCCTGCTATTACTGTAATCCTTTTCAAGAAAGACCAAATTGATTTTAGCATACTGATATAAATTCCAAATGGGATAAATGCAAGTACATTATAGATTATTTCATTAAAATCTATTTGGTTATTAACATTAGCTGAACCAGCAAAAGGGATTAAGTTGATTTCCCTAAAATCCGGCAAGCCTTGGAATGAAAATTGCATTTTAAAGACTATAATCCATGTTAATGCAAATAAATATACGGCCAACAAGCCAGCAGTTATTTTTTTTGATTGTTTTTTTGATTTTTCCATATAAATCCTCAATTCCTAATTCATTTTCAAATTAATAACCTATGCTTTAACCTACTTTACACTATGCTATCATCTCCGAAAATTTTCTAGATTTGATCTTCTACTTTATCTTGGGATACCGGTATATCTTAAGAATAAAAGCTAATGCAAAAACCAATAAAATCCCCACTTTTTCATTTTTATTCTCCTCCATAAAGTAACTTTTATATAGGATAGGAAAAACATCTAAAATAAAAAGTGGGGTAAATATTAAATTTTTCTTAAATTTTCACTTGGAATTTATTATTAATCTTCTTGGAAATCCGCCATTGGTAATTGTATCTTTAAAAATTAAATTGCGATGTTTGAAGATAGATGCGAGGTTTTGTATAAAGTTGTGATCCTTTATCTTTTTAATCAAAGATTTCTAAATGAGTTTTGATTAAACTTTTTTATACAATGGAGAGTCCATAAAAGGAAAGGAAACCATTTTGATTTCTTTTATTAGCCATAGCTTGGGGTTTACATAAAACTTTTAATCAAACTTTAATCAAAACCAACACCAATAATTAATGGATTTTGACATACCGTCCAGAGAAATTCACGTCGATAAAGTTGTTCCGATAAGAATCGCTTTTCTTAATGAACGAACAGGGGCGTTAGCTGAAGATCGGAGCTGTCTTAAGGCAGCTTTTTTTTATGGAACTACCATGAAAATAAGTTCCTTTAAAAATGAAAAATGGCAAAGACCCTCCTCAATCGTTAAAAAAAAGAGGAGAGCGTAAATAATTAGTCTATGGATTAGGGTTGACTGGATTAAGGTCAGTATCAGTATTGACACTACCTAACCATTTTCATTCTTTGTGGTGAATCGCCGATTTTTGCGCTTCATGGATGGCTAACAGGTGCGTTAATTGATGAAGGAACACAAAAATGACCAATCTTTTTTATAAAAGAATAATCCAATTAAATAGTATTAGGGCATGTTTTGATTAATCTTTTTTCAAAACATGCCCCTTCTATTTAGTCATTCACCTTATTAATATACATTTTTTTCTAAATGAATACTTGAATATTTAATTCACATCTATTAAACTTGTGGTTAGTTGTTATAAAATACCAAGTTAGGAAAAGTTTAGTTATTTTCTATTTTTTTAACTAAAAAAATACTGAATTTGATCCTTTTTTGGCAAAAGAATTACATATCTAATAAATGGATATTGGAGGTTTTTGTTCTTACCAAATTATTATCATGAAAACAAAAAAGCTGAGGGAGATTAGAGAATGAGAATATCAAAAAAGATAATAGGTATATGCGGGGCTGTAGGATTATTATTTGGGGGGACAACAACATTTGCTGCCACTTCTGCGAATACTCCTCAAGTTGTTAAACATGAGAAAAAGGTAGAAGGAAACATACAAGAGGAGATAATAAAAGTAGATAGTAGCGAAGTTAAAAAAAGGGAAATCCTTACTTATTTTAATAATAACAAACCAAAGAAGTATAAAGAAAATGAGGTTATCGTAAAATTTAAAAAGAATTACTCCATAAAAAGTCTAGGATCCCTGAGCACTACTTTAGGTTTAACAAATACAAAAGAATTGAATAAAGAAGGAACACATGTAATGAAATTTTCCAAAAATAAAAAGATGGCAGAAGTGTTAAAAGAACTTAACGCTTCTTCTAATGTTGAGTATGTAGAGCCAAACTATGTATATCAACCGACAGCAGTTACAGATCCCCTATATAGCGAACTATGGGGACTTAAAAATACTGGACAGGAAATATTAGGACAAGTTGGTAAAAAAGGTATTGATATAAATACGGAAGCAGCATGGGCTAATACAAAGGGCAGTTCCTCTCTTGTTATTGGAGTGATTGATACAGGAATCGAAATTAATCACCCAGAATTAAAAGATAGAATTTGGGTAAACACTGAAGAAATTCCTAACGATGGAATCGATAATGATAAAAATGGATATATAGACGATGTAAACGGCTGGAATTTTTATGATAAAAATAATAAATTGTTCATACGAGGAGAGGAAGACTTCCACGGAACTCATGTTGCAGGAACAATAGCTGCAAAAGCAAATAAAATTGGAGTTACCGGTATTGCTCCAAATGTTAAAATTATGCCTCTCAAGTTTCTCGGACCATATGGAGGGTACGAATCTGATGCGATTGTTGCCATAGAATATGCTAAGGCAAAAGGTGTAAAGATTTTGAATAACTCATGGGGTGGAGGAGAAAATTCACAAGCATTAAAGGATGCTATTAAAAACTCAGGCACCTTATTTATAGCTGCGGCAGGTAACTTTGCAGAGAACTCGGATACAAGTCCAATGTATCCTGCTGCTTATGATTTGCCTAACATTCTTTCTGTAGCCTCTATTAACAATACAGGAAATCTTTCAGGTTTTTCTAACTACGGTACAAAAAGCGTAGATGTCGCTGCTCCTGGTGAAAGTATTTTAAGTACAACCCCAAGTGTGGAAGGCGACTATTCTACGGCTTATGAATATCTTGATGGAACATCCATGGCTACCCCGCATGTTACAGGAGTAGCAGCGTTAGTAAAAAGCGCACGTTCATCGTATACTCCCATTCAAATCAAGGATGCCATCTTGAGAACCACTACAAAGCTGTCTTCATTAACAGGAAAAGTTGGTACGGGAGGACTTGTGAATGCAGGGAAAGCTGTTAATTTCGAGGTAGATTCTGATATCCCTGGTATTGCTTGGAAGGGAGGAAGTATCAGTACCTCACTTGATGCAAGTAAAGATAAAAATGATGTTTATTCTATTAAACTATTAAAAGGGGAAAAGGTGAAGGCTACACTAACTGGTGATTCCGGGACGGACTTTGATTTATATTTGTATAACGACACTACAAAGACTGTAAATTCGAGCAACGGCATTGTAGCACATTCAGAAATTACAAATTCATCCAAGGAGTCCTTTACTTTTACAGCTCCTAAAACAGGCACATATTATTTGAATGCCCACGCTTTTAGTGGAGCTGGAAAATACACTCTTTCTGTTACAGAAGGCATTGGAGCAGGAACATATGAAAATACAAGTAAATATTTTGGATATGAAGGAACATGGAATAAAATATCCGATGGAAGTGCGTCGGCAAGCTCATACACAAGTACAAACCAAACCGGTTCAACGGTGAAAATTGTGTTTAATGGTACAGGAATATCCTATAAAGCTATAAAAAATGACAAACAAGGAATTGTAAAAGTGACATTGGACGGAAAATCAGCAAACTATAGCTTGCATGCTGCTACTCCTAAGTATAAAGAAGAAATCTTCAGTAAAACAGGACTAACTGCAGGTAAGCACGTATTATCTATTGAATGGACTGGTCAGGCAGATCCTGTTGCCCGTAAAACTTCTACAGAGGTGAATGTTGATTCCATCTCAGTTTTAAAATAGTTGTTATATATATATATGTATACCTTTAGCTTCATCCATAAAGAGGATGAAGTTAAGGGTTTTTGTGTTCGGGAAAGTGGGGGAAAGGTTCCCATAATCCTATCTTTAATAGCTATGTATTTCTTAATTAATCATTAGCCCGGTTAAATCCTTCCATATATCTAGTAAAAATGAATGCCTAAAAGTTAGAAATGTATGATTTTGTGAAATTATCGTACATTCAAATCATTGGTACATAAGGGTTTGAAGAAGGGGAGGTCGATGATGATGACACAACAAAAAATGTGCAGCCGATCCGGGATCAGCAGCAGTTAGAAGATATGAAATGGGCGCTGAAGCGCCATTGTTCGGAGCGCGATTACATCCTGTTTGTTTTAGGCTGTGAGACCGGCTTACGTGTTGGGGACCTACTCAAACTCACCACGAAGCAGATCCGGACCTTAAAGGCAAACAAAACAAGATTCTTCGGGTCAAGGAAGGCAAAACGCAAAAAATCCGCGACATGTATATCGCGAATTGCTTTGAAGAGGTCTTTGAGTACGCCCAAAGCGTCCCGAGTCCCTATTTATTCCCGTCCAGGAAGGGAGAACGCCCCATTCGCCGCCATAGAAATTTCTTATGGAACTATTAGTATCCAAAATTAGGGGGGAATTCTAATGATATATGATAATTTAAATAAAACAATTACCACTAAAAGGCTAGTACTAAGAATTTTTCAAAAATCTGATGCAGTAGCAGTTACTAAACTTTGTAATAATTATAATATTTATAAAAATACATTGTACCTACCTTATCCATACACTATAGAGGATGCTTTATCATGGATTGAGCATCATCTTGATAATTTTAATGCTAATAAGTCATATGAATTTGCTATAACAGATAAGGAAAGTGGAAAATTATATGGAGCTATAGCGTTATCTAACAACCAAAAGTTTAATAATGGTGAAATAGCCTATTGGATTGGTAAAAAATTTTGGGGAAATGGATATGCTACAGAGGCAGCGCAAGCTATATTACATTTTGCATTTGAAGAAAAGCAATACCATAAAGTATTTGCTCGTTACTTTAATTCAAATCCAGCTTCAGGAAGAGTGATGCAAAAATTGGGCTTGAAAAAAGAAGGGATATTAATTGACCATGTGAGGAAAGAAAATCGATTTGAAGATCTAGTATATTATGGAATTATTAACTTAGTAGGATTATAGATTATACTGCTTATTTGTAATCAGTTCCGTTTTTAGGTGGAGATATGCTGAATTATTCGCCAAATGGTGGACCGACGGTGAATTAATGGGTTCAACCAGAAACATCTGGCTGCACTTATTTTACTAAAGGAAGTTTGGGTGAGGCAGCCTTTTTCTTATGGCACTAACGGGGCAGGTTAGTTTAATAACGAAAAAAGCCCAATTCTCAATTTTAATGCTGAGAAATTGGGCTTTTTAATATCGAAATTTCCTTAACGTTGTAAATCTGCATTTTCCTGACGCTACCCCTTATAGAACGAACAGGTGCCGTTCGATTAAAATGTCAACAAATAGAAAAAATGGTTGACATTTTTAAGAGATTTTTTTTCTTTTAACTATTCTAGTTGGATGATTAAGACCGAATTTCACTCGTATTATGCTACTGCTAAACCCTATAAATCCTCCAACAATTGCTGGGATAATCCACCCTAGTCCTACATCATACAGAGGAAGAATTTCATGAAAGAAATTATTAATGGATGAAAAGCGTATACCAGCTCGGTTTAATCCATCAAATAAACTAATGATAAATGTTAAAAGTAAGCTTCCTTGATACACTTCAGCTTTCCCTTTAAATAAAGAATGAAAAAACGTTAAGAAAATTAATACAATAGCTAATGGATAAATAGCTGTTAGGAGAGGAATTGAAACTGCAATTAACTGTGTTAGCCCAATATTGGCAACTATTGCACTAAAAATAGATAAACTAATAGCAATTGTTTTGTAAGATACCTTTGGAAATAGTTTATGGAAGAATGAAGAACAAGATGTAACAAGTCCTACGCTTGTTGTTAAACAAGCTACTGTAATCATTAACCCTAATAATATCCCGCCATAAGCTCCAAAATAATAATCCGAGACTTTTGCTAAGATGGTACCTCCATTTTCAAGGTGTCCAAGTTTTTCTACACTTGAAGCACCCATATAAGAAAGAGCTGAATACATGGTTGCTAGGAAAAAGGCAGCAATTCCAGTTGCTTTTGCACAAACAACCATAATTTGTTTTTTTGTTTTTGCACCTTTTTCTTTAATGGCATTAATGATGATGATGCCAAAAACAAAAGATGCAAGCGTATCCATTGTTAAATAACCTTCTCTAAACCCATTAAAAAATGGTTGAACTGAATAATTCTTAATAGGTGCTTGAAAATCTCCGATTGGATGTTTAAAAGCAACTACTACTAGGATTCCAATGAACGTTATCTTGATTGGTGTTAGTATTTTCCCGACAATTCCGACAACTCTCGCGGGATTGATTGAAAAAAGGCACGTAATGCTAAAAAAGATGAGTGTAAAAATAAGTAAAGGTGTAGAGCCTGAATTTTCGGATAAAAAAGGTTTTACACCGATTTCAAAAGAAACGTTTCCTGATCTAGGCAAAGCAAATAAAGGACCAATGGCTAAATAAAGAACGGTTGTGAATACAATACCAAATACAGGATGTACCCGACTTGCTAACGACTGTAAATCATCTTTCCCCGAAAAACCAAGTGCTAACACACCAAGTAACGGTAGGCCGACTCCTGTTATTAAAAACCCTGCATTTGCTGACCAGATATTCATTCCTGCTGATTGACCAAGCATTGGTGGAAAAATTAAATTTCCTGCCCCAAAAAATAGAGCAAATAACATTAAACCAATAACTACTATAAATGAAAATGGTACTTTAGTAGGCAAATTAAACCCTCCATAAAATAACTGAATTTCACTTTTTGAAAAAAGTAATTTTCAAAAAATTATTCACAAACTAAATACATAAGATTTTATCGTATTATGACTAGATAAAATTAATTTCAATGTAAATTTTAAGTTTCTCCTTTTGGGCGGCCTTATTTAATATGCAATAGGTTCTTTAAAATTTTAACGACAAGCAGAACTATTACTACCATGATAACGATTAAATGATAATCGGTGTGAATTACAGGGAATTCCCCTTAGCTCCCTATTAGTGATGTGTAATTATTAACTGAAATACCATTTTATTGATATTAATATATTGTAATATATACTGCTTACTCTTTAAAGGATAAAAAGGAGGAAAAAACAAGAAATAAAGTTGTCATTAGGAGGTATAAAGTGGATTATGGACTATGGCAGGTTAGTTGCAGAAGGCTATTCTATTTTCAAATAAGGGACATAAAATTAATAGAACCCGACACAATAAAAATGAACTATATAAGGGAAGGTTTTATATCGGTGTTGAAGGTAACCTTGAAAAGTACTTTTTTTATTTTCAATGTATCTAACTTTATCACAAAGTGTTCAAACGGAAGAAAATTATAAAACAGAAGGGAAAGTAGTTTATCAAATCCACTATGATTATAAATCAAAAGCATTTTATGTTAATTATAACAATGAAATGAATACCATTTGGCGATGAATTATTTTACTAAGTTTTTAATGTTTTTACTGATATATGCAAAGTTAGCGGTACACTAATAAAGTAATAAGGTTTACTTCAGTCAAATAAGGTATATTATATTGATTGAATAGATTCTCTTTAAAGACAAGAAAAGTAGGTGAACAAAGTGGGAAAATATCAATTGGATACCAAAGGTAAGGTAGCTGTGACAAAGTTTCATGAAAAACATATGCCTGCCAAATTTGATAAAAAGCAGCAACTTGAAAAAATCCGTGCGGAGTATTTGAAAAAAAAGCAAAAACAAACAGATAAATAATATGATTTAAAACATAGGAAGACTAAAATCTCCCTATGTTTTTTTTATTCGAAGTTCTTTTTTCAATGGATGACACAGTTTATTATTGTTCCATAAATTTCAGATTCGGTGACAAAAAACTCGTCATCAGATATCCATTCTTCACTGAAAATTCTATAGAGCAGCCGTTATTTTGGATACACCAGTAATCTCCAGCAGAAATTTTAAAAACATTTGGATACTCACTAGGCTTAGGATGCTTCTTAAATCTTTTTATTCTTATGGAATTTAGAAGTTAAGTTAGGTGGGGTTAATTGAGTGGACAAAGACTTTTTTTGGTCTATATTTACAACTATATTTGGCATTATCGCAACCTGGACTGGTTTGATTTATACGACTCGTTTTCGGTTTGATAATAGCAAGTTTTTTGAACACATCAAATATATAACGCCCTTACCACAAACAGTTAATTATTGCTTTCTTAAAGTTTTATTTATTTTCGGAGGATTAATGTGTGTTGTTTTGGGTCAATACGGAATTCTTTAAGGTATTCCTTATAGAACTTACGGGGCAGGATAGTTCAATAAGGAATACTGTTAAGTGACATTAAGGTCGGTTAAAAACGCTTGTCCTGTTATTCCATTAAAGGGCCGGATTTTGTAGGGTTGGAAAATTTTGATTCTACAAATAATTGGAGGATTAGAAGAAGGAAAGCTATGATAATTAGAGATGTAAGTTTATGCTTTTTTATGTAATAATTATTTTGTGGAAATGAAAGTTACAATTCATACATAGTGAAGGTGGGGATCATAGTGGCAATGGGAACGCATACTGTAGTAGTTCCAGTGGATGTACAAGCAGTTTGGGATTATGTCAGTGATCTCGAAAAATGGGCAACGACAGTACCAGCCTATAAAGAACATGAAATCATAAATGACAAGCAATCTATTTGGACATTTGAAGGTAGTGTGAAAGGTATTAAAAAAACAATACAAGCGCAGGTAGATATTACCGAATGGAATGAACCTTCAAACATTAAGTTTGAACTAAAAGGTTTATCAGATAATTTTACAGGAAGCGGTCACTTTACTGCAGAAGATGTTAATGGTAAAACAATAATGACTTGTACGGTGGAAATCCATGCAGGCGGATTATCCGGTGCGGTGTTAACACCAATTATTAAATGGGCTGTTCCAAAAGTAGCATCTCGTTTAACGGAATCTATCGCACGTAAAATTGCAGTATTCTCATAGTATTCAAAGATTGAAAGCCAATTTATTTTGGAGATACCTACTCTGAAGTATAGATGGTAACATTCTGAAGTAACCAATATAATGATGAGCTCTACTAGAAATTTTATAATTAGCGGAAATGGGGCTGTCCAAAAGGAGGGCCTCCTTTTTTCAATATTCCAGAATCGCTTTTCTTAATGAACCAACAGGTGCGTTAGTTGAATTACAGGGCGAAAACCGGCTTCTTAATATAAGGGAAGTTGTAAGAGGGTATGGTGATGTTGCTGCAATTTTTTCACAAATCAAGATAACCAATAATTCACAATAGTAAGCTTAATTTTGTTATATACATCATTTTTCAAGGGATGGTGCAAGGGACGGTAAGTAATAAAACCCAATAACAAAGATACGATAGGAATAATTATATACTGTGGCCCAAAAGTAAAGGATGCTAGACCTAATAATAGAGTTAGCATCCCATAAGGATTTTATCCTTTGACCTTTGATTCTGAAACAGAGAAAAATCCTTCCAAAGGGTTTTGGAGGGGTATTTGGCATGGCCAAAAATAGTATATGGAAATTTCAGAGAAAGATATTGACCTCCTATTAGCTGGTTTACTTTAAAAAATAGGGTTGATGCTGCAGTCTTTTTTATGGAACTAAAGGGGGGATCTACCTTAGGTGTAGTGTGACAATTTTGTTCATTAATACAACTTATATTCATTTAAATTTCAGAAGCTTCTGGTTGGAAACCTCCTATATTTCTATCTTCGACTACCATGCGCAATCCACGCTTCGGTCTGAGTGTAATAGACGGAAGTGGCTTTACTTCATGATGGTCAGGCGCCAGCCTTATCCGGTATCGTTGAGCAATGCATGCTAGGACAAGCACAGCTTCCATCACTGCAAAATGATTACCGATACAAACTCTCGGACCTCCGCCAAATGGAAAGTAAGCGAACGGAGGTAGGGTTTTCATAAAGTTGTTTTCAAATCGCTCAGGTTTAAAGGAATCTGGATTATCAAAATACTCAGGCTTGTGGTGCATCACATACTGACTCAACAGGATCATATCGCCTTTTTTAAAAAGATACCCTCCAATTACTACATCCTCCGCCACTTCCCGTTGTATGATATAGGCAGGCGGGTATATGCGCATTGATTCATAGATAACATTTTGTGTGAATGTTAATTTCATAAAATCGCCAGTTGTTAGATTACGGTTGCCGATTACGCTATCTATTTCATTGAAAAGTTTAGTTTCCACATCAGGGTGTTGGGAAAGCAAGTATAAGGTCCAGGAAAGCACATTTGCTGTTGTTTCGTGACCGGCAAGGAAAATTGTCATTAACTCATCACGTAACTGCTTGTCTGTCATAGCTAAGCCATCCTCATCATCTCGGGCATCCATTAGAATCCCAAGCATGTCCTCATGTCTCTCTGCCTCTGTTCTACGTTTTTCAATAAAGCTATAAATCACCTTATCAAGTCTCTGTTTCGCAATGTTATATTCACGGTTGTTTTTAGTTGGAACCCATAGTGGCATTTGAAGTGTTCGCATTCTTTTAACGGCAATTCTCATGAAGGCTTCTATAGGTTCCCCAAGCATGCCATATCCTTCTTTGAGGTTCATGCTGAACATGGTCTTGCTGATAATACCCAGTGCAAGGCTCATCATATCCTCCGTAATAATCCTTTCTTCTCTGTTTTTCCAAGTGGAAATATAGTCCATTGTTATATCAATCATATCCTGACCATAATTGCTAATATGAGACTTTTTGAAAGAGGGCTGAATAAGCCTTCTTTGGCGCATGTGATATTCTTTTTCACTTGTAAGAAGACCTTCTCCGAGTACTGGTTTTAAAGCAGAGAAGTCCTTTGATTTCAAGAAGGATTTTTGTTTTGTTACAAGTACCTGCTTAATTAAATCTGAATTTGAAATAAGGTAAACATTATGGAAAGGTCCAAAACGAATTTTAGCAACTTCTCCATATTCTTTTGCTAAACGGGTAAGAAAGCCAAGTGTATCTGAAATAAACTCCTTTGAATGGCCAGTAATTAATTTTCCTTTTGGGCCTGGAGAATGATTTGAAAAATTTGTGTCACTCATTGGTTTGTTTCCTCCATTTCGGTATAATTACTTGTATTCATTCTATGAGGAAAGTATTGATTGGTTTGGACAAGTTGTTAATAAGAAGGACTAACAAATACAATATTTTTTTAAAAAGATAGTTAATCAATTTGAATGAAATTATAAGTGTGTATAAAGGAATACTATTAATAAACGAAATCAAAGTGTTTATGAAATTGTAAAGGCACCCATCCCTGGTTGTCACAATCGATGGTGGTACTCTGTGGTAAATTGTTGAAAGTATTGCATGGTATTTGTAAAAAGAAAGTCCATTTTAATGAGCAGAATATGATGAAGGATCTCTACTGCCTCTCAGAGGCAGCGTAAGCATTTCTAACTATCGATTTATAACAAGAAGGATGACACGGTGAAGCCAGCAACTTTACTAAACTAAGACCAAGAGTCCCCGGGGCAGCTTAGCAGGCCTCTGCCTTATGAATAGACCGAACGAAGGAATGTAAGCGCAAATGACGCTAAGAGACATGGGAGGGTACGTCATCATAAGTTTCGCAGAGATCTATTGTGCATCACATAGTGGAGAAAATAGCTAATGATTTCCATTAGTTTTAGCGAAGCGTACGCTCATTTTAGTAATAAAAGCCAGAATTTCAATACTCTGTTTAATAGCAGAATAAAAAAATAATTTCACTAATACACCGAGTGGTGCAAACCGTTGATACATCAATGTTTATAGAGGGAGGATAGTTGCATAGGTTTGTTCAATAAAGCAGTGTATTGAAGCAAAGTGTTAAAATATTTATTAGAAAATTAAGAGGTGGTATGGTGTGAAGAGAGTAGATGTTGTATATGCGTTAATTTATGACGATATAACAGAAAAAGTATTAATGGTTAATAATCATCATTCAACTTGGTCACTACCAGGTACGAGGTCTTCTGGTACTTTAAAGTTGTCGCCGGCCAGGAGTGAAAATAAATGAAGTGGAGAATAGGTTGTATGTATAAATGGAGTGAGTGGACTGAGAAAATGATTGGGAAGGTAAAAGAATAGTGGTTTGGAGATAAAGGAAATGGAAAGTCGGAAAGAGTAAAAAAAATGCATATGATGTGAAAATTATAGATGCTGTTTGCTGATTTGTTTGTAGTGGTTGCTTAGTTTTGAAGAAAATAAGAATTCGGAGGATTCCGAAATGGGGACATCTAAAAAATATGGATTTTGTTTATGATGTTTTGAAGTATGTTCTTTTAAAATCCGTCGTTCATACTGTTTTATTTGGCTTTCTAAGGCGTTTTAACTTTTTTGAGTAACAAAGTAAGTGTGAATTGTTTGGACGCTAAACGGCACTTAAGGGAGGCTTAAAAAGTCTTAAGGCTTTGCTGGTTAAATAAGTCTTAACGGGCAGGTTGATTTACCGTTTCTAAATGTACCCATGCAAATAGTTCGGTCCATCTTTCCTGCAAGGTGACTGATTCTACACTCGCAGCGACCCCTGGATGATTCCTGGGTTTTTAGATACGGCCATTCTTGTAAAAGTTCACGAATAGCTTTCACTTCTTTTCCGGACAATGTTTCATGGGGGGGTATTACCATAATGATGAATAATTTATACAAATCTAGTTTACAGCACATTTTAGACTGACTTAACATAAGTCATATTATCAGCACAAACTAAGAACTTTCTTAAATAGGCGGTACAATGAATAGTACTTTACATAAAATACATTAGTTCAATAAAAGACGTAATTATTTTTGTTAATAATGGATAGAGTTTACTGTCACGATCGGTCCAAAGATAAAGTGGTCTAAACTTGTCCTTATTAAAATGAAGATAAATTATATAATTTTAACAGTAAATATTGAATTGATGGGATTAAAAAGGATCAATATTTTACCGTATTATGGGTATTAATACTACAAGAAAGGAAGAAAATCAGAGATGAATTACTCAGACTGGTTTACAAAAGCGCACCCATCTCTCATACCTCCCCAAGATTGCAAATCAATTTTCCCTCCAAAACCTCCCGTACCCAAACCCCAAACGTTCTTAACAACCGATGAAATTTGTGGGAATTTTAATATTCCATGTGGTTCCTCAAACTTTACCGTTTGGAATACTACCGAAGTCGCTCCATCAGGTACGGTAAGCGTATTTTATTCAGATGGATGCACAGCAAATCTCACTGTTTCTGTTACAGATTCGTCTGGTTTTACGGATATGTTTGAAGTTCCTCCTCAGTCTACTGTCTCTCGAACATACAGTGATCTGGTTATGGTTAGATTGACATGTCCAGTGGGAACCGGAAATAACAGGTGTACAGGGAAATGTTGTCTTACTATTCATTATCCAGTACAAGTCTAACAGAATAATAATGTTTACTGAAAATGTACCGTAGATACCGTTTTACCGTTAGTAAAATAATTGATAAAAATTTGACAGGGGCAACAAAAATATCCTAACTAAAAAAGGGATTGATCGCAATGGATTGATCCCTTTTTTCCTTATAAATTAAACCACTCTTCGGCTAGCATTAACGCAAACTTGACCAGTAACAGGAGATCCCGCCGTACCAGAAGCAGCAACCAACGTTCCTATGTCTGATACAAAAACAGTTTGACTATCTCCTGGAGCCACTCCTGTACCCGCCACTGAGGGGATAATCGGTACACCATCATTAAACAAAATGGCATTAGTACCAGGAGTGCTCATAAACAAGTTGGTCAGAGTAACATAACCAGATAATAATGGACCAGGATCATTATCAAATACCAAAACTCCACCCACTACGTCACCAGCAGATGTCGTAAAATTACCACATGTAGAAACAGTTACAAACTGAGGATCTGGACAACAACCACACATATAAATCATCCTTTCATTAACTAAATTTGAATTGTCTGAAGAACAGACAACCCTACCTTATTAGATGCCTTTTTATGCTAATTGGTCACGGTTATAGCTGAGTCTCTTGGTGAAAATCTCACACCTGCGGAAATCCATAATACTACCCGAGCCTTGCATGGAGGATAACCTTTATATATAGATAAGAGTGAATTTAATAAAAAAACAGGTGAAAAGGCTGTTATATCAGTATCTTGATAATAAGGTGGTTTAAGATCAATTTAATAGAATATTAGGGTTAAACTTATAATTAACTTATACGAATAAGAGTACTTTTTGTAACAGATAGTCCTGCAGTAGTAGAAAATGCAACCAATGTTCATATGTTTGGTACGAAAACCGTTAGGGCTTTTCCTATTCAAAAATTATAAGTTTTAAATTTCTCATCGAAGGTCTTTATAAAAAATATAAAAATCTTCAATAAATTAGTAATTATTAGTTAATTCAGCCACGGCAGATTGTCCCGATTCCTATCCCCAAAGGATTGGTTCCTACAGAAACAGTGCCGATTACTATATTTGTGGTTGCATCTACTACTGAAACTGTCCCGTCTCCAAAATTCGTAACATAAGCTTTTGTCCCATTTGGTGTGGCACCTACATCAGCAGGTGTAGATCCTACAGTCACGGTTGCAATTACTACATTCATCGCTGTATCTATCACTGAAATAGTACCGTCTGTACTATTTGTAGTGTACGCCCTTGTCCCATCTCGTGTAAGCGATATAGCTAAAGGGTTGGACCCAACAATCACTGGGGCTCCAATTATCATGTTTGTAGCTATATCTATCACTGAGACTGTGCCATCTCCCCAATTCGTAACATAGGCCCTTGTCCCATCCGGAGTAATAGCTACTCCTGAAGGGAAGGCTCCCACGATGATAGTATCAATTACCAGGTTCGTGGCCGTATTAATTACTGAAACTTCACCTGGATTACTTCCGAAATTCGGGACATATGCACGCGTTCCATTTGGCGTAATCCCCACATCGCTAGGTAAGAAACCAACAGTTACTGTTGCAATTACCATATTTGTAGCTGTATCTATTACCGAAACTGTGCCGTCTGCGCTATTTGCGACATACACACGTGTTCCATCTCGCGTAATAGTTGCTCCCTGGGGATTCGCACCAACCGTGACGGTTGCAATTATCATATTTGTGGCTGTATCTATTACCGAAACCGTTCCATCTCCTTCATTTGTGATATATACACGCGTCCCATTGGGTGTAATCACCGCATCCACAGGTCGAAGTCCTACAGTTACAGTTGAGATTACCATATTCGTGGCTGTATCTATCACTGAAACCGTTCCATCCCCATAATTCGTAACATAAGCTAGAATATTACACGTTGGGACAGGAGCTCGATGAGCAGCGTCAACGCAAACTCGACCAGTAACAGGAGTTCCAGCAACATCTTGAGTAACACTCAAAACTCTTATGTTTGCCACAAATTCTGTTAGACTATCTCCTGGTGCCACTGCTAGGATAATTGGTGTAGCATCATTGGACAAAGTGACAGCAGATTGGCTACTAAAATTGTTGGTCAGAGTAACATAACCAGACAATACTGGACCACCAGTATTATCAAATACCGTTTCTCCTGGAGCTTCACCAGGATCATTAAATGTACCACACGTAGAAAGAGATAAAAACTGAGGTTTTGGACAGCACATCTAACATATTCCTCCTTTCATTAACTAAAAACTGTGGTTATCCAGACGGACAACCCTTCTTTATTAAATTCCTTTTTATTTGAAATGGTCACGGCTAAAACATAATAAAACAAAAAGATCCAAACCATAGCTTCATTTTTTCAAATTTGCAATCATTGGAAACGATACCCCTAAAAAAGATAGGATATTGTGTATCCTTCCACATAATCACCCTCTTGGTAATCATGATAAAATCCGTCTTGATCAATTAGAGAATGAATCCTTTATTACACTCAAATCAGGTTATAACCACAACATAAAACGTATATTAAAATAGATTGGTGCAACATCTCTAAAGGAAATCTCTCCTGCTACCAAAAAGATTATTGAATATGTAAAAAAGCTGTTAGGGTCGAACTTGGTATAACTAATGATGTAGATTGTATTCATGTTCAGTTAAGAGAACCGCCCAGTAGCAATTTTGATATGTTAAGTGGATAATGTGAATGTTTATACTTAAACTAACGGTTGCGTTAGTTCACTAAAAGAAAAAAGGAGAGTACATATTATACATGGCTAATATGTACTTTCCTTTATTTATTAAGATTTTTTATAATTAGGTCTAGATAATTTTGAAAAACTAACAAACATTAAAGGACCGTCAATAGACCTGTTTTTTGTACGAAAGAAGGATAGCACCAAGTTTCGACGAATATATTAATATACTTTTTGGAGGTGTTGGATATGGGGATTTGTTGTGGAGAGTGTCACGTTGAATTAAAGAGTGATGATTATGTCACATTGGATGAATTTAGCACGCTGAGGCACACATATTGCGGTTATGATCTTATTGCCGAGCTGATCAAAGACATCGGGACTTATCGAAATATCAAAACAAAGTATTGGTTTTCCCGTGAGCGTACTAAATGAAAATCGGTAAAATCCTGGAGTTAATTATAACTGATACACCAGCGAATATTGGCCAAAAGGGCTGATGTTCATCTTTCAGAAAAATCACTAAGAAAAGCTTTGAATAAAGCTGGTTCAGCCTTTTTCGCCTGAATTTCTATACTCATCGATATGGATGTTGAACTTATGAAAGAACTAAAAATACAAGCAATCATTCATGATAGGACGGTTTATGAACTAGTTGAAGTGCCGTAAGTCACTATTTAGCTGAATTAAAGGGATAATGATGTGTCTTTGAAATAAAGTCACGATGTTTATAATAAAGTGCATCATTTTACCCCTTTAGATAATATCATCTAAAGGGGTATTTTTATGTCCAAGAGATAAAGTACATCTGAAATTTAAAAATGGTTCAAGGGGATTTTTGAGTGGTAATGGAGTTGTTCCGTTAAAGGGTGCGATACTTTAATAAGAATTACTTTTCTTATAGAAATAACGGGTGCGTTAGTCTAACAAGCGAACAAAAAAGTCGATTCCTTATCAAAACAGGAAATCGACTTTTTTTAGTTTAAATTTGCTTAAGAGTACAGAATTTCGAAATGTTAACGGTACCTCTAAAAGTGGGAATCTAAAAGTTATAATATATAGATTAACCTGGAGCGAAAACGCTTCAGGCTTTCTTTTTGTTGTTTTATCGTTTGTGTTCGTAAAAGTACACTTACATGAACAAGAATATGGTTACAATAAGATTTTTATGGAGAAACAGAGTGGTGCTAAATCTGATAGGGAGGAACTCGCTAAGGCTTTGGACTATTTAAGGGAAGGTGCAAGCTAGTTGTTTACAAAATGGATAGGTTAGCACGTTCCACCTTTGACCTACAAAAGATTGCTTAGGATTTAGAAGAACGTGGAATAGCTTTAGTATTCATCAAAGAACGGATTGATTTTAGTACACCATCAGAAAAGCTAATGTTTACTATGCTGGGGGCTATTGCTGAGTTTGAACGTGATTTAATCAAGATAGAACCACTGAGGGACGTGAAAGGACAAGGGCACAGGGTAAGCATATGGGACGAAAAGGACGTTAAGAAAGCGTTAAAGCTGTATGAGGAAAGAGAATCTAACGGTTTAAGCGTTAATGATATAGCTATAAATGACCGGATTCCACGATCCACTATTTACGCTAAAGCGAAAGAGATGATTAGCAATAGCTAATTGTCTTTTTTCTTATTGAACTCTCCCAGTATGATAGGTTTATTTCTCAAATGCTCAAAGGGGTAGGTTAATTTCAACAAGGGATTTAAAAACTGCACAAGCAGCTAGTCCAGTATGTTCATACACTTCAGGAAAACTATAAAGGAAGTGTTTGACATACTATGGCAATTTCCCCTTTTCAAAGGCTTGTGAGTAATGCAAGTGATGTATTTCTTGGTTCTGATAGGGATCAAGCTGCAATGAATGCAGCAAATAATACAGGCGATCATCCAGATTTTGTTGCCCGTCGTGTTAGCCCCCTGCCTGGCAATCTTTACAAAAATTTGAAAATGATACAATTGCACAACCTTTTTCCCCCTTTGGCTCGGTTCCCAATCCTGAGTATATTTGGGATCAGCCTATATCAGATGGTCAGACCGTATCTTTTGCTATTGCTTCTGAGCCGTTTATAGTCTCTGCCGGTTTAACTGCGTCATTTAGTGTTTCTTTAGGTGCGTTTGCTGACAATGCCATGGAAGCAAAAATTGAACTTTTTGAAGAAATTGGAGGTACGTTTGTAAAGGTGTCCCCTCAGCCTGAGGGGTTAGATGAATTTTTATTGATCGCAGGCGAACCCAATAATCCTGCCGTCGGATTAACAATCAATAATCCACCCTTTACCTTCCAAGATACTCGTGTGTATTCTACTCGCTTTACTACTCCGGATAATTTACCATCTGTCTCTAGAACGTTTAAAATCGTTGTTTCATTTGAGGTAACCAATTACCTGCAACAACCTATTTATTCTTCCAATCCATCCAGTTTGAACAATCCAGCAGCTTTACAATTTATGGTCGATATCTTCCTTGCGCCAGAACCCTGTATTGAACCTCCACCAATAGCCACTCAAATCGTTTATGTAAATAAAGCTGGTAATGATGCGACTGCTGACGGTTCTGAATGTAATCCATTCTTGAGTCACTGCTGCCATGGCATCTATTCTAGATGCTTCACCAACTAAACGGTATGCTATTTCTATTGGACCAGGTAACTACACAGAACCATTAATACATCTAAAGGCAAACGTACAATTGGTGGGAACAAGTACTTTATTAACCAGACTATCGATACCTTTCGATATTAATGATCCATCATGGTTTGAAACTGGATTTCAAAATGATAATCGATCGGGATTTGTGGATTTGTCTTTGTTAGCTGCACCACTTGATTTTAACTTTGTGACTGCTAGTAGTTTTAGTGGGAAGTTATTCTTTGTTAGTGTTAACTTAACTCCCTTACCAACTTTCACAGCTTTAACGACTTCGGTTAATCAAGTCAATATTCGAGACTCGTTGCTATCTTCTGGTTACACTCAAAATGGAATTAACATGATAATGTTTGCTTCATTCGTCACTGGTGGAAATATCATTATTAATTCACAAGCTACTACGGATACCCAAGTTAATTTAGTGGGTGGAGGGATAAATGGAAATATCATTATTAATGTTCAATCTGGGCATATTCCAGTTGACCCTCTCTTACACGTGCAGCTAATTGATCAAGAGCTTCTTGAACAGTAGTCGGTATTGGTGGGTCGTAATCCGCAGGAACAGCAGGTGTATAGGCTAGCCCAAAAGCATCATCAACTCTAATTAATGTTGTCCCGTTCCTACAAGAGTCACTCGAGACCGAATAGGTATAGAGTCTACTGTCGCTCTGACTCTTGTACTTACATTATTAACCCCATTAACGATTAACCTTCCTGAATTAGGGGAAGGACTGAAAATATTTTCCGTTATAGCAAAACTGGTTAAATTCACTTTAGGAGGTTAAGAAGTAAACAATCCCCTAATCAATTAAATAGTATAAGGGCATGTTTTGATTAATCTTTTTCAAAACATGCCCTTTCTATTTATTCATTTATCTAGGTTGCTTGTAATAAAAAAATACCCTCGTGTCGTTTTGAAATAAAGTTGCGACGTGTTAAAAAATAAAGAAAAGACACCTTAAGGTGCTCTTTCCCCCTCTAGAAGCCTCAACTCGAAAATAACGAACCGACAACCAAAGACAACGTTTGCTCGTAAACGGCATGTGCGGACTGCACATCACCAAAATGTCCGCACATGTAAAGATGGATAACACCGTGGAGCGACGCCCAGAAGATACGGACGACGGTTTCCGTGTCATACGGACCGGTAATCAGTCCCTGCTCTTGCGCATTACCAATTACCGTCAACAATTGCCGCATGGCTGTTACGGTGCCGTGTATGCTCTCCTCGTCTGGTTTGAAATCCGCGAAGGCTCCTCCGAACATCAGCTTGTAATAACCGGAGTATCGCTGTCCGAATTGCCAGAAGGTTTCGCCTAAATTAAACAGCTGCTGCATCGGATCGTCAGCGCGCGGCGTTCTCTCGAATTCATTGGCGAGAAGCTTGCAGCCATCGAGATAAAGCTGCTGAGCCAGTCCATCTTTATTGACAAACAGGTTGTATATGATTTTGGTTGAGCAATTCATCTTCTGCGCAACTTTACGCACCGTCACAGCTTCAGGACCCTCATCGTACAAAATCGTTGCCGCAGCATCGACGACGAGCTTTCGAAGATTTTCAATATTTTTCAAGCGAGCCTCCTGATACGTTTCCAACTTTTTCGTATTTGCATCGAAGGAATTATTTTGGTCTGTCATCGCTATCACCCTCAATTAATACATTTTTAATAAGAAACAATGTTTCCAGCTCTTAACAGGAATTTTAATATAATTGTCGGAGCGTTGTCAATGTTGCAAGGGATGCCAAAAACCAACGATTCAAAAAACGATGTTGACTTTCTTAAAAAGCTTAGTTACAATGATTTCAATTAGAAACAGTGTTACCGGAAGGTATCATAATTCTTAAGAGAGTCAAAAGTAACACTGTTTCCTAATTGTAAAAAAGTGGATAGGGGAGTTGCACAATGAACATAAAAGGAAATTGGGCGCTTGTCACGGGAGCTTCATCCGGCATCGGAGAGCAATTCGCCCGACAATTGGCCAAAGAGGGTGGCGACCTTGTACTCGTAGCCCGATCGAAAAACAAGCTGGAGAACCTGGCATCGGAGCTTAGAAAGAAATACGGCGTCAAGGTCGAGGTGATTCCTACCGATCTTGGCAAAGAGGGCGCGCCAGGCGAGTTATATCGGCAATGTCAACTTCTGAATTTAGAGATCGAATTGCTGGTCAACAACGCCGGCTTTGCCACGCACGGTTTGTTTGAACAAGTGTCAGGCGTGCGCCAGCATGAGGAAGTCATGCTTAATGTTGCCGCTGTTGTAGATATGACGCACTTGTTCTTGCCGGATATGTTGTGTAGAAACTCCGGGGCCGTTATCAATGTCGCATCGACCGCCGGATTTCAGCCCCTTCCCTATATGGCCGTATACGGAGCAACGAAAGCCTTCGTCTTGTCGTTTACCCAAGCCTTGTGGTGGGAAAACCGCAACAGTGGCGTCCAATTTTTCACGCTTTGTCCCGGAGCGACGGACACCGGCTTCTTCAACGTCGTAGGCGCGGAAGAAGCCGCCGTCGGTAAGAAAGACACACCGGAGCGGGTAGTGGAAGTTGCGCTTCGGGCATTGAAGGACGGGAAACTGTATGTCGTTCCGGGTACACAGAATTATATAGGTACGCAGATCGGACGATTCATGACGAGGAAACAGGGACTTCGTCTCGTTGGCGGCATGCTTCGTCCACGCGACGGCTCCGCCAACAATAAGAAGTCGGCCGGTCCGTCCGATCTTGCAGGATGGATGATCGAGGAGGTGCACTGATGGCTAAATCGGCAAATATTTCAGCTAATGCTTCTGTCCATCAACCCATCCGGGAAAGTCATGGAAAGCTGGCACATTCAATTCGAGAAGGCAGAATAAACTTTAGATACACTGAAATTGATTAAAATATTTTATAAAAATTGAACTGGAATATTCTGAATAGTAATCTATTTTGATCAATCTTTTTTCAAAATAGATTCTTTTTATTTATCGTAAAATGTGGGTTTGCGAGATATCTTTGATTAAACTTTATTTAAAAGCTACACCTCGAAAGAGGGTGGAGTTTGATTGAATTACTAGTAGGATAAAGAGGTGGAAGTACATCGAGTAACCAATTGTACGAACGGGGCAGGATAGTTAGAGAGTGCTGTTTAACCTCTGTTCAACAATTGGGTCAGAAAATTGAGCAATAAAATAAGTTATTAGATTGTCTTTCAAACTCTATCACTCTTACAGCGATTTCATAAATTCTAACATTGTGTAATGAAACTTATGTTACTTTATTAATAGAGGTGACATTTATGAAAAACAAACCGATCTATGTGGAAATTCCAATTCAGGCAACTATAGACGAAGTATGGCGTATGACTCAAAAGCCTGAACTACATGAACAATGGGATTTGCGTTTTTCTTCTATTACCTATTTACCGAAAAAATCAGAAGATGATCCGCAATCCTTTTTATATGAAACGAAATTGGGATGTTGGGTAAAAGTCGCTGGCTGGGGTAAAAGTATCGGTACGCATAATAAGAAGGATGGTTCAAAGACATCTTCTCTTCACTTTGGTACCGATCAAAAAATTTCGCCAATTTGTGAAGGAAAAGGATATTGGCAGTATATTCCAACAGATAACGGAACCACATTTCTCACCCAATATGACTATGATGTACGTTATGGTTTATTTGGACGGCTTTTAGACATCTTTTTTCGGCCAATCATGGGGTGGGCAACAGCTCTAAGCTTTGATGTGCTAAAACGCTGGATCGAAAAGGGGGAATCGCCACGATCACAGTATGTACGTTTCATTATTAACACTATAGTAACAATGCTCTTTTTCTTTGTTTGGCTTTATCATGGGCTAATACCAAAGATGATTGCCAAACATCCTGAGGAAGTATCGATGCTATCTAGTTTAACTTCCTTGGAGGGGGCTGCTGCTGTAAAGGGTGTAGGGATAATAGGCGTTCTCGAGATTTTATTTGCAGTGGTATGGCTTCTTTATCGTAAGAAAAGACATTTACTTGTTCTGCAGATGATTGCTTTTCCAGTATTGACCATTAGTGCCTTGATCGCTAGTCCTTCATTCTCATTACACCCGTTTAACCCTATTACATTTAATGCTAGTCTGTGGGTTCTTTCCATTATTAGCTTCTTACTCGCAACTGATTTGCCATCGGCAACAAGTTGCAAGCGTACGAGAAAGGGTGAATCATAATGACAATCTACCAAGACCTCTTAGGTAAGGATTTTCAAAGACTTCATCCTAAGCTGCAAGAGCGTTATGCCCTACCAATTGATAAACCGTTTAATGGGGTCGGAACGATGTCAAAGATTGAAACGGGGGCTTTCTGGCTAAAACCCTTTTTTAAATTAGCAACACGCTGGAAATTTCTTTTTCCCGAAAACGGGAAGGGTGTACCGTTTTCGATCAAAAATACCTGTAGATCATTGCCGACTGGTGAGGCAGAAATATATTGGGAGCGTAATTTTTATTTTGAAGAGATTACTCGGCATTTTAATGCGTTTATGACGGTTGATACAAAGCGTAGAGTTGTGAAGGATTATTTAGGGGAGCCGAGCTTATTTTATTCGGATTTAAAATTTGCGGTGACACCTGAAGGGCGCATAAACATTCGCTCTGGGCCTCAACGTATCGTTATAGGTAACCTAGAGTTTCCAATTCTTCGGTTATTAGAAGGAGTTGTGAACGTTGAGGAAGGGTACGATGATGCACGAGAAGTATTTACGATTCAAGTCGATATACGAAACCGAATCGTAGGAAGGTTGATGGCTTATGAAGGCGAATTTAAGGAGCAGACTGTTTAGTTCAATCACCATTGCAGGTGTGTTCTTTTTCATAGCAAGCAGCATTTTGACATCTGAACCCTATTTGTTAATGCTGACAGCTGCACAGTTGATTTTCGTGCCACTTATGCTTCAGCTACTATTAGAAACAAAGAGGAAACATATTATTTTCAATTGGATTGCTATGCTCTCCATCTTTTTATTGCAAGTTATCCCATCAAGTACAGGACAGATGGTACTCGCTTTCATTTATATGATTTTAACCTTTTTTGTGGCATGTCATGGGCTAAAACGGTTTTTTCAGCGTGGTTTTACAAACTGGGCAGAAATTTCGATTGATATCGGGATGATGTATTTATTTGTAGGCGGACTATGGTTCTTTGCTTATATTGCGGGAATTGATACAGGTTTTAGTCCACTAATCACTTGGTTAACAGCTATTCATTTTCATTACTCTGCCTTCTTATTGCCCATATCTCTTGGGTTTTTTGGACGCTTACACGATTCAACATGGTATCGATTAATTGTGCCAATTATTTTATCGGGTCCCATACTCGTCGCCATTGGCATTTCATTTTCGCCGTTACTGGAATTCATCTCTGTGTTGCTTTACATATTTGCCATTTACACCTTAATCGTACTTGCATACCGAACACGCTTCCTTTCACACTTACAGACGATATTAATACGGCTATCATTCAGTGCACTAGGCATCACAATCTTATTTTCATTGCTTTATGCGACAAATAATTCGTTTGGACTTTGGTTTGTTAGTATTGATTTTATGCTGAAATTTCATGGCTTATTTAACTGTTTAATTTTTGGCATGTTAGGCGTACTCGGTTGGGTGCTTGTCCCTCCTAAAACGAAGCAGGATGTCTGGAATTTCCCAGTGAGCCGAATTCGAGGTGCGTTAAAAGGAGCAGGCAAGCAACACCCAGGACTAGTGGATGAACTAAGTGATTTTGTTGATATCAAAACTTTACCAAAAACAATCGTCCATTTTTATGAGAACACAGATCAGTATCGGTTATTTGCTTCTGTAAAATGGGCAACTTGGTTTATACCGTTTGCGGTGTGCTATAAATTGATAAGTACAAAACTACAGCAGTTGAACCTGCCCATCTCAAGTAAACGTACTGAAATGACATATAAAATACGTGCTGTTGATCAAACGCTAGATGGGAGGGAAAATCCACGCGCATGGATTCGCCAGGTGAAGGAGAATACCGTATTTGTGGCCATTTATTCTCAGCATAAAACGGAGGGCAGGACGTATATGAATATAGCACTTCCTCTTCCTTATTCGTCAATGATTGGTATTTTACAGCTTGACGCTATCGATGGCTCTCTTATTCTTTCGAGCGAGGGAGAAAGTGACTCTGGTATTTATTTAGCAGCTGGCAAAGCGCTTTTCAAGCTTCCATTATCCGAGCACTTTTTAATTAATGAAACAATTGCGGGAATACTCACAGCCCATCACAAAATGCGAATCTTTGGCATGCCTTTCTTACATATTGATTACACCATAAATCAAAAATGATGGTGTTTAATGCTTATTTGGGGGATTTAAAGACCTGAAATTCAATAATTGGAGGATAATAGTTTTTCTAATTATTTATACAATCTGATACGACTTATTCCATTATAGGGAGCGATTCTTTAATAGGGATAGCCCCTTGAGACCTAAGGGGTTTTACATATATTTTTTAAAAGTACACATTTTCAGACAAAGTACGTGAACTGACTCCCCAATTAAAACAGTTTATTTTATATACCCATCTATTTAGAGCGAATCTACAATAATTTTCTATTCGTCTTTGCATTTGCACAAAATCGGTTTTGACACCTCAAAACCCATCATATAAATACAATAAATTAAGTCGTTCCACCTTCTAAAAGTTTAACAGGCAGATATGTCTCTAACGGAAAATTGTTAAATTCACCTTCAATTTGTTTTAATAAAATATCAATTGCTGACTTGGCAATTAAATCAATTGGTTGTTGTATGGTTGTCAATTCTGGCAGTAAAACTTGAACTGCTTCTGTTCCATCATAACCGACAACTTTTAATTGCGTTGGTATCTCTTTTCCGCGTTTTTTAGATTCAGCTATAACAGATGCCGCGATTAAATCATCACTTGCAAAGATCCCATCTACTTCTGGATGTTCATCAAAAAGCTTAGAGATTACTTCTTTATGACTTTGAAGAGGTGAAACTTCATATGTAATTGGAAGTCTACCCTGTTCCTTCATAACATCCTCATATGCTTTTCTTCTTAAGTTTGCTGGTGTTTGCAGCTCAATTGGTCCATTTATATGAACGATATACTGACAGCCTTTCAATATTAATAATTCTGTAGCTTCTTTCCCTCCGCTATAATTGTCAGAGCCAACAACAGGGATATTTTTCGATAAGTAGTGGTCAATTGCCACGACAGAAAGATTCTGCTTCTCATAATTTAGTATACCTCGGTTATATGTCACAACGACTACTCCATCTACTTGATTACGTATGAGCATCTCTAAATATTTTTCTTCTTTATCTATGCGGTTTAAGCTGTTACAAAGTAACAATTTATAGCCTAATGAAGCACAGATACTTTCAATATGAAAGGTAAGTTCACCGTAAAATGGGTTACTTGAGTTTGGGATAATTAGTCCTATTAAATTAGTTCGTTTATTAAATAAAGAACGGGCTAAATCGTTTGGAAAATAATTAATCTCTTCCATCGCTTTATAAACTTTTTCTTTTGTTTTTTCACTTATGTAACCGCGGTTATTTAATACACGGGAAACTGTTGTTGATGAAACACCTGCTATTTTTGCCACATCGTGAATGCTAGGCTTCATTTCATGTCCTCCTACCTCATTAAGAAACATCCATTATTATTTAAAATGAAGTTTTCATGTTTTTGTCCATTGACTGGAAACTGAGACTTTTTGAGTTGGTTCACAGAGTTATTAAACTTTGGCATCAATATTTTATAAAGAGCGAAGGTTATAAAAATGAAAATCCATAATTAACTGTTTAATAGCATATCATAAACTGTCACCTACTAGGAAAACCCTATAATAAAATAATTTCAGATTAGTCTGATCACGCACCTATTTTAGAGAAAAGCACTAATAGGTGCAAGAGTTAGAGACTTACATGAATTTAATGTCTGACTTTTCAAAAAAATGACTGTCAACCGGTTGACATATGTAACCGGTTGACATAAACTACTGTTGAAAGCGCTTTTATAAGTTTTTTAAAAGATATGAGGAGGGAGTGAAAGGTATGAAGAAATGGCTACTTGTAAGTATATCTTTATTACTGATGTTTGCTGCGGTGGGCTGCAGCAAAAGCGAAAGCGTAAATAGTGATGGTAAAAAGACGATTACGATGTGGGTGCACATATCTGATGAAAATGAAGAAGGAAAAGTGTATAAAAAACGGGTAGAAGCCTTCAATAAGAATTATGCTCCTGACAATATCAAAGCTAAAATTGAATTTATTCCACGTAGCGGAAATGGCGGTGGTTATGAAGACAAAGTAAACGCGGCCCTTACAACCAGCACGTTGCCGGATGTTATTACTTTGGATGGTCCCAATACAGCTGCTTACGCGAAATCTGGTGTCATTGCACCATTGGATGAGTATGTAAAAGATCAAGAGGATTTGCTGCCAAGTATTAAGCAACAAGGAACTTATAAAGACAAGCTGTATGCAATTGGTGTTAGTGAATCATCTGTTGGGATTTACTACAATAAAAGGATGTTACAAGAAGCGGGCGTCGATTTGAATACGCTGCCAACAGTTGATAATCCATGGACATGGGACCAATTCCTTGCTCTTTGTAAAACGTTGAAAGATAAATACGACAAACCAGCTATTGATATGCAATTACAGTCTAAAGACGAAATGTTGACGTATGCGCTAACTCCGTTTGTCTGGTCAGCTGATGGGGATATCATCTCGAAGGATGGAAAGAAGGCAGAAGGTGTCTTCAATAAAAAACCTACTGTTGAAGCGTTGACATTTATTCAAACTATGTTGAAAGAAGGTTATACGACACGAACACCAGTCAAACAAGCGTTTGAAACGGAAAAATATCCAATGAAGTTTAGTGGAGTGTGGACTGTAACTGATATGAAAACAAACTACCAAAAGGTAGATTATGGCGTTATCCCATATCCTGTATCACCAAAAACAAAGAAACTAGTATCTCCTTCAGGTAGTTGGCAATTTGCGATGACACAAACGTCCGAAAATAAAGAATGGGCTGCAAAATTAGTCGATTGGATGACAAACAAAGATTCGAATGTGGAACTGAGCCGTACGATTGCAGCACTGCCAGTCCGATACTCTTCTGAAAAAGTGATGGCAAAAGAGTTCTCAGATCAAATGAATGTCTTCTTGAAACAATTGAAAGAAACAGGACACGCACGACCCGTTACACCGGCTTATCCGCAAGTAACGCGTGCTTTCCAACAAACAATCGATGACATCAGCTTCTATGATCAGAATAAAGATATCCAAAAAGTATTGGATACACATGCGAAAGAAATGCAATCAGCTATCGATAAGGCCAATTAGAAGGAGGAGCCATGAGTAAAATTGGATGGAAAGAAAATAGGAGTGTCTATACATTTCTGAGACCAGAGGAAAGAACCAAGAATAAAACTCGGTGGAAAGAAAATGTAGTAGCATATACGTTTTTGGGACCGGCGTTGTTACTTTTATCGATGTTCCTTGTAATTCCGTCTATTATGTCAGTCTATTATTCGTTTACGGATTACTATTTATTGACACCAGATATGCGTAAATTTGTCGGATTGGACAATTTCATCAATCTATTCCAAGACCCAATTTTTCTGAAAAGCTTGGTGAACACACTGGAATTTGTCGTGTGGGTGATTCCGTTACAGATAGGGGCAGCTCTTGGGCTTGCCCTCCTGTTAAATAAACAACGTAAAGCAAACACGTTTTTTAAAGTAGCTTACTTTAGTCCAGTTGTCATGTCACTTGTCGTTATCTCTGTTCTATGGTTGTATTTGTTGAATCCAAATGAAGGGATTATTAATAACGTACTCACATACTTCGGCATTTCAGCGCAACCGTTTTTGACAAGTCCCAAGCAGGCGATATTTACAATTGTCGTGGTTTCAGCTTGGCAAGGAGCTGGCTTTCAGATGCTGATTTTTCTAGCAGGACTGCAGAATATCCCCGGTGATGTTTATGAGGCGGCACAGTTAGACGGAATAAATAAATGGCAACGTTTCATGTACATTACGTTACCTTTGTTGAAACCAACTTCAATTTTTATATTTATTACCACATTAATTGGCGCATTCAAGCTGTTGGTTCAACCAATGGTTATGACGCAAGGCGGACCAGTGAATTCCACCATGACGGTTGTCTATTATATTTATCAAACTGGTTTTACGGACCGTATGGTTGGTTATGCCAGTTCAATTGCTCTCTTGTTTGGGACGATTATCGGATTGGTTACGATTACACAGCGTAAACTGGTGAAGGAGGATGAAGATTGATGAGACGGAAATTCGGGCCTCTAACAATTTTAGAATACATATGCCTGGTTTTGCTCGCGGTGCTATTTATTTTTCCGCTGTTTTGGATGGTCGCATCCTCGATGAAACCAGAAGCGGAAATTTATAACGATATGAGTAACATTAAGGCTTTTCTGCCATCATTTCATCCATCAGACTGGTTTGTATCCTATAAGCAAGTTCTGTTACGGTTCCATTTACTAGGTTATATAGGCAACAGTTTGTTTTATGGTTTGTGTGTAGCAGTTGGTTCCATAATTATCAATGGGATGGCGGGCTATGCATTTGCTAAACTTAATTTTAGTGGAAAAAAAGTGCTGTTTGGACTTTTATTGGCTATTTTGATCGTGCCATTTGAAACCATCTTAATCTCTCAATTTACCATTATTCATAGCATTGGATTAGTGGATACACGTCTTGCGGTTATTTTGCCAGCGTTGGCAGGGGCATTCAATATCTATTTGTTCCGTAACTTTTTTATGGCTATTCCAAAAGAGATTATTGAATCGGCTAAATTGGATGGGGCAAATACATGGCAAGTGTTCTGGCGGATCATGCTGCCGATGTCCAAACCGGCCGTTGCCACTGTTGGGACATTGGCTTTTATCGGAAGTTGGAATGACTACATCTGGCCTCTGATGGTCTTGACAGACAAGTCGAAATTTCCGATCCAAGTAGCGATTACAGCAATTAATAGTACAGATCCGGTTTATACTAACCAAGTCATGGCTGTTCTGACGATATCCACCGTTCCATTGATTATTATCTATATTGTGGCTCAACGTTATATTTTAGAGGGGATTGGTGGTTCAGGTACAGGCATTAAATAGAGAGTGTATCATCATTAACAACCATGTATGGACTTAAATTCACATTTCTGATTCTTCTTTTTCATATCGTTAACTAGTGATTCATTTCTTTTCACATGTCTAGTAAAAGGAGCAATTAAATTGGAAGTTTCAAAAATTCTGTATTGGAAGTTAAGTGCGTATTTTTTCTTTTTCTTTTTTACTTGGTCTTCAAGTTACTCTTTATTTTCCATTTGGTTAGGACAAGAAATAAATTTAAGTGGGGCAGCTACAGGTATTATCTTTTCTGTAAACGCTATCTTCGCCTTATGTATGCAGCCACTATATGGTTATATATCTGACAAAATAGGTTTAAAGAAAAAAATATTATCTTTCATTAGTTTGCTACTCGTATTTGTAGGACCATTTTATATTTTCATCTATGGACCATTATTAAAACACAATGTCTTTTGGGGCGCGATTGTTGGAGGAATCTATTTAGCCGTAGCTTTTCTAGCTGGTATTGGAGCGATTGAATCATATATTGAGAAGATTAGCCGTAAATATGATTTCGAATATGGAAAATCGAGAATGTGGGGATCTCTAGGGTGGGCGGCAGCTACATTTTTTGCAGGACAGCTGTTTAATATTAATCCAAATATCAATTTCTGGGTTGCATCTGTTTCAGCGATCATATTAGTGGCCATTATTATGTCTGTGAAAATAGAAATGACGGATCAAGAGATGAATAGAGCCGATTCTATTAAATTAAGAGACGTTGGACAACTTTTTTTATTAAAAGATTTCTGGTTTTTCATGATGTACATTATTGGGGTGACATGCGTCTACAGTGTTTATGATCAGCAATTCCCTCTTTATTACGCCTCATTATTTCCGACTGAATCGTTAGGCAATCAAGTATTCGGATATCTAAACTCGTTCCAAGTATTTTTAGAGGCCGGAATGATGTTTCTTGCTCCGTTTATCGTAAATAAGTTTGGTGTAAAGAATAGTTTAATTCTAGCAGGATTTTTAATGGCCTTCAGAATCATCGGTTCTGGAATTGTTGTTGGACCAATCGGAATTTCTTCGATGAAATTAATTCATGCCCTTGAATTGCCTATTATGCTAATTGCTATTTTTAAATATTTAGCAGCGAATTTCGATACCCGTCTATCTTCTGTGCTTTATCTAGTTGGTTTCCAATTTGCATCTCAGGTTGGTGCATCCATTCTTTCACCACTTGCAGGTGGATTATATGACAGTGTAGGATTTCGTAATACCTATCTCATCATGGGAATCATGGTGTTTTGTTTTACCATTATTTCAATCTTTACTTTAAAAGGTTCTAAAAAAAGAAAAGGCTTAAATGGCAATCTGGAAAGGTTACGAAAGATAATATAGGAGGATGTTACGATGTTAACAATTAATAGAATTAAACAGGCTGAAGAAGCACTGAAGAATGCCAAGAAAAAAATAAATGATCGTTATCGATTAGGTTACCATATCATGGCTCCAGCTAACTGGATGAATGACCCGAACGGTTTCGTGCAGTATAAAGGGGAATATCATGCATTTTATCAATGCCATCCATATGATGCAAATTGGGGACCTATGCATTGGGGCCATGTAAAAAGTAAAGATCTCGTTCATTGGGAGCATTATCCTGTTGCTTTAGCCCCCGGGGATGCTTGTGATACAGATGGATGTTTCTCAGGAAGTGCCGTTGATAATGATGGTGAACTAACCCTGATCTATACAGGACATCACTATACAGACAAGGAAAAAGACCACTTCTATCAAAATCAAAATATTGCGGTCAGTACGGATGGAATATCATTTGAGAAGGTTGGGGAAAATCCGGTTATTGCTAAACCACCAGTAGATAGTGCACATCACTTCCGTGATCCAAAGGTGTGGAGGCACAATGATACCTGGTACATGGTTTTAGGAAATTCGACGAAGGATAATGTCGGAAGAGTTATTTTATACCGTTCTTCTGATCTACTGAATTGGGAATACATTGGCGTTCTTGCACAAAGTGATGGATCCCTTGGATATATGTGGGAATGCCCGGACTTCTTTGAATTAGATGGAAAATATATTTTAATGATTTCTCCTCAAGGTATTAAATCAAATGGGGATTTATATAATAATCTATTCCAAACAGGTTATTTGGTTGGAGATTATAATTACGAAACAAACGAGTTTGTTCATGGATCATTTACTGAACTGGATAATGGACATGATTTTTATGCAGTTCAAACACTGTTAGATGATAAGGGTCGTCGAATTGCGATTGGTTGGATGGATATGTGGGAGTCAAACATGCCAACTAAAGCTGATGGATGGTGTGGAGCCTTAACATTACCACGCGAAATAACGCTAGGGGATCATAACAAGATTTTAATGAATCCTGTTGAGGAATTAATCTTATTACGGGATTCTGAACACATTGAGTGTACAAATCAATCCATTTCCAAAGGCTATTTGATAGAAACGAAAGAGGATTTACTTGAAGTGAAAGCAGTGTTTGATTTAATTAATTGTAGCGCTCAATCTGTAGGTCTAAAGATTCGTGGAGTTAACCAAGAAGAAACAGTATTAACGTATCACTTAGATAAACAACAACTAACACTTGATTGCTCCAAGTCAGGAAAAGTGGAAGATGGTGTTAGAAGCACAATGCTTGAGACAAATAAAGAGCTTTCCCTGCGTGTATTTATTGATCGATCTTCCATTGAAATCTTTGCGAACGATGGACAAACGACCATGACAAGTCGAATCTATCCGAATGAGGATAGACTAGGAATTGAGTTATTTGCTGAGAAGGGTGATGTACAAGTCAAGGAATTAACCTATTGGAACCTGCAAGATATCTGGAAATAAAATAACAAGGAACAAGTGTCTACACACTTGTTCCTTGTTTAGGGGTGAAAACATTGAAAAAGGTTTTTTGTATTGGTGAGACATTAATCGATTTTATTCCGATTCAAAAAGAAAAATCTTTAAAAGAGGTTACTGGTTTTGAACGTGTTCCCGGTGGAGCTCCTATGAACGTTGCGATTGCAATTGCAAAATACGGTGGGAATTCCGTCATGCTGACCAAGATAGCTAATGATAATTTTGGTGATTATTTAGAGGGCGTGCTTCGAGGAAATGATGTAGACACTTCCTATATTATTCGAAGTGATGAAGGTGAAACTGGATTAGCATTTGTATCTGTAGATAATTTCGGGGAAAGAAGTTTTAATTTTTACCGAAAGAATGCAGCTGATTTATTACTTTCACCAGATGAGGTGAAGTCAGAGTGGTTTAATCAAGGAGATCTTCTTCACTTTTGCTCAGTGGATTTAGTTGAAAGTCCAATGAAACAAACCCATATAAAAGTGATAGACAGATTTAATAAAATAGGTGGAATTGTAAGTTTTGACCCTAATGTCCGGCTTCCTTTATGGCCAGATGAAGAAAGCTGTCGGAGTACCATACTAAACTTCTTGCCTCTAGCGGATATTGTAAAAGTATCTGATGAAGAATTATATTTTATAACAAATATTCATACGGAAAAAGAAGCGATTGAATCCCTTTTTGTCGGTAACGTGAAAGTAGTCGTATATACAAAAGGAAGCGATGGCGCAAATATTTATTTGAAAAATGGAGAGGTATATGAAGACAAAGGATTTAAAGTAATTGTTTCGGATACAACAGGGGCAGGTGATGCATTTATCGGAGGTTTCTTATCCGAACTAGTGTCACTTGAAGTAACTAATGAAAATCTATGTGAAAGAGTGAGTGAAAATCATCAACGATTACTTACTTTTGCAAATGCAAGTGGAGCACTGACTGCTTCCGTAAAAGGGGCTATTCAGGAAGCACCCGGAAAACGCCATGTATTAAATTTTATTTCTACTCAACGGGAAACAACAAAGAGGGGGTAGAAAGAAATTTTGTAAAAAGTTTTAAAATCCCTTACTGTGATCATTATTTATAAGGACAAGGTTTGGTTCGTCCCAGTATGATTATTGGAACTTTATGAAAGTTTCGGAAAATCGAGTGGACCTAAAAAAGTAACTATCTGTGAGCATTTTGAGATTGATGCATTAGCAGGTGTGGCCTCGTTTGTAGCGATCATTAACCCGCATTCCATCATTTTTTGTAACGATGAAGTTGATAAAGGAATATTAGACAAAATTGCTATAGGTAGCTCAAAATATCTCCCGTCAGAACATCTTCAATGTGTGGATTGTTTATATGGATTACAAAGTCTTGGACCTGATCTATGATGAATGGAACAAGCAAGTAAAATAAATTGGAAAGTGCAATTGAGTAGAAAATAATTAAAGGCGAGGTTTGAATATGACAACATTCCTTTTAGTCATCATTTATTTGGCTTTTATTAGCTTAGGTTTACCTGATTCATTGTTGGGGGTAGCGTGGCCTGTGATGCAATCGGACTATGGAGCCCCGCTTGAGACTGCTGGATTACTTTTTATGACGATAGCTGGTGGTACAATTATTTCCAGTTTAGCTAGCGGAATGGTACTTAAACGGTTTGGAACTGGCAATGTCACATTTGTCAGTTGCTTACTGACTGCTGGTGCTTTGTTGGGATTTCATTTTGCTCCATCGCTTGTTTGGTTAATTGTATGTGCCATACCACTTGGAATAGGTGCAGGATCTGTTGATGCAGGATTAAACGATTATGTTGCTACACAGTATAAGGCACACCATATGAGTTGGTTACATTGTTTTTGGGGAGTCGGAGCTACTTTTGGTCCTATCATTATGGCTCAGTTTATCTCAGAACAAAATTCTTGGAGAAATGGATATCTTGCAATCTCTGGAATTCAGTTCACGTTAACTGTAATCCTTCTCTTCACTTTGCCCTTATGGAATAGAGTGAAAAAGAAAAGCAATATAACAATAAATGAAGAGCAGGAAGATTCAAAAGGTGTATTTTATAATGAAGATGCTAAACATGTAAAACCTTTACAAATTAAAGGAGTTAAACTGGCTCTGATCTCCTTCTTGTTTTATTGTGGGGTTGAATCAACAGTGGGTCTTTGGGGGAGTAGCTTTCTGGTAAATGTCAAGGAGTTACCCGTATCGGTTGCTGCACAATGGGTTTCCTTATATTACGCAGGGATAACAATGGGTAGATTTATTACAGGCTTCATTACCTTTAAAATGAGTAACCGTACACTCATTCGGATGGGACAAATAATAGCATTAGCTGGTGCCACGCTTCTATTCCTACCATTGCCTTCCACTTTTTCGCTTGTAGGTTTTATTATGGTTGGACTGGGATTAGCACCGATATTTCCGTGTATGTTGCATGAAACTCCAACACGTTTTGGGAAGAAGCATTCCCAGACAATTATGGGTTATCAAATGGCTGTTGCTTATACAGGTAGTACTTTCATACCACCTCTTCTTGGCTTCATTGCATCTCATTCAACAATAGGAATCTTTCCATTGTGTATTGCTGTTTTTGTTGCAGCAATGCTCCTAAGTTCAGAAAAATTAAATACCTTACTGACAAAGAATGATTTATTAACGAGGAAAGATAAAAGCTCAAAAGCATTTTAAGCATCCTCGAAATCAATCACCTTACATCGATTACCACCGAAGTAGTAGAAGCTGCACGAAATAGCTTAGTGCTTGGACGTATATAATAAAGAAACCCAGCTATTCTACTCATGTGAAGATAGCTAGGTTTTTAAAGAGGATAATGGACTTGATTTAGGTTTATTAATGGAATTATTATTCACTAACACGATATCGGCCTTTTTTGCAGTTGATTTTTAATCTCATGTGCTGTTTTCTTGGTATTTATAAATATGGATTTGTCTTTTATCTCATATTACCGTTGGATTATCTTTAGCTCTACCTTTATTTTTTTTTTTTTTGACATTCCTATATTAATAGAAAGATGGAGTATGAATTAGAAACTAAACATATTACAGCTAAGATAAGTAAAAAGTTTATTCAAGTATTTGGTGCGATTCTGTATTGCGTTAGCTGATGATTGAAGCAGTCTTTAAGGTTGCATTTTTTATGCAACTATCGGGGCAGTCAGTTGAAAAAAAGACGCGATTTTGCTGGTGGTTACCCCTAATCCACATGAGGTCGGTGGCTCTTTAAACAAACATTCTGCCGCCGTACGAGCAAATCGCCAGGCTCGTCGCTGCGATTTGGCCTGGTCGCCTGCACACTACCCTATTTTTAGTCCGCCCATTCAACATCGGTCGTGAACACAATTGTTAACCATCGATCAGTACTTTCCTCGCCGATGGCATTACCGATTTCATCACGGATTGCATCCCACTCTTCAAGGCATTTAGCCGGCCACCCGCCAGGCACAATAAAGTATAGTTCAATTTGTTTTCCCCGGCCAACCTTTGCGACGTAAGCTCGGTAAGAAACGAAGCCGTAGCGCTTCACAAAGTCCTGTGCGACCTCGTCCACATGCTGCTTGAGTGATTGAGGGGTGATCAGCAGGACATCCGCCAAGGCCCGCTTTACCGTTGAAATCGGCAGCGGAATAATTACCAAACAGATCAGTACAAGTACTGCCGGATCAATATAGGGTGTAAGCCATTCCAAATTCGTTCCTTCAAAAGCGTATCCGATGCAAAACGCGATCAAGAGCGCAGCGGTTATGCCACCGGTCATCATCCAGGCCTTAGCGTCAAGTGCAACAAAATCCGAGCTAAGCGTCTTGTTTAAGCGTGTTTCGAAAATCGCCATGGAACAGCATGCGATCATCGTCACAACGGCATAGACGATGGCGAACCCGAACTCGAGATTGCGGCCGCCCGTCATAAGACTACCAATTGCATTAATCAATGCATAAACGGCCGCCCCCATGAGCATAACACCGTTGAGACCAAGGACGATTGGCTCCAAGTGCCAAAACCCCATTGTGAAGCGTTCACTCAATTTACCATTCTGCCTATTCGGTGCAGTGGACGAGGTAATCAACTTTGAGACAATGAGCGCCAAGACGCTCATGATTGCATCGGTCAGAGAATAGAACCCATCAAAGGTGATAGAGAACGAACCTGATAGCAGGCCGAAAATGATCCCAAAGCAAGCAACGAAGATGGTAACGCCAATGGAGACTCGAAGTATTCTTTGTTCGGTATTCAATTTTTTTCCCCCTAGGATTGCAGCCAGAATAGCCGTAGTAGCGTTTCCTCTACTGGACGCCTACTTAAAGTGAAAACATCACCATTATCTGCTCTTTAATATAATCTCCCAACCTTTCAAGTATCATTTTTGTCTTAAGGTTCAGAGTTTATACACCCAAAAACTTTCGTGTTCTTGACTGGTTTTTGGTTTATAAAAATCGATTAGTCTAATTTCCCTCGAACAGAGATAACTTAAAACTACTTTAAATATGATAAACGATGTGCAATCATTGATTTAACAGTGATTGCCAATTTGTCATACACAAATTATTACATAAGTGGACATAGAGTGGAAGAGTTGGTTGACTAAAAGGTACATGGTATGCAAAAAGTTCCTTGGAGCATTGAATTAGCTGAGCCTATGAAACTAAAAGACGAATTAATAAAAGGAGTTAAGGTATCATGAATGGAGTTTGATTTAACTCAAACTCCAGTTAAGGATCGTCAAGATTGCAATCTTGAAGTTGGCATGAAATTAAAATACATTTAACTAAAACTAAGTAGGCGCGTGTGTCCTTAATTCTTTAGTAAAAAGCTTCATATTTAACTGTTCAAATTAGCGGTGCTCTACATTAATAACAGAGGTTGCATATGCAGCCTTTTTTTTCATATGGCAATAACGGGGCAGGTTCGAACAAGAGATTGAATCATTGTGAATAACTATGTGGGAGTGGATGCAAAGAGTATATTCTAAGTATCAGGTTACATTTACCTGGGCAATTTTGACGATAATGCTGAAGCGATCGGTGTATTCTGCATTGTTATGAATGCTAAATTGGATTAATGCTGTGGTACAAGAGAGATTTTTCTTTTTATTTGCTATCGTTATCGGTTGGAAGGCTATGTTAATTTTTCTATTCTCCTATGTACAACGTACCTTTTAATCGGAATAAGAGGTGACAGGTATGGGGCCATCAGAAAGTAGAATGACCATATAGATAATTAATGGCGTTGTTCTGTATAATGCTGGCGGTACATCATGTAGGATATTTACCTGACGCCACCCTTAAATAAAAATAGAATTACTTTGTGTAAGTTTTTGAGAGGATAAAATAGAATGTACACCACCTGGTTAAGGAAAAGTGGTGTTTTTTTTTGTAATAGGGGGTTAATCTCTGTCTTGTTTAGTTGAGTTCTTTCAACGTTCGCTAAAGTCAAATACTTCTAAAACGTTCGACTTTGATTATATTGGCGAAAATCCGGTTGAATTCAAAAAGCTTGCATTATTTATTATTATTATTATAAAATACTTGTATACAAGTGTACTTGAACTCTATAAGAAGGTGAATTTATGGCTGAATCAAAGGAATTTCTTTATCCTGTAAAATGGCTTTCAAAAGCTTCAGCTGGCGATCGCGTTACATCCGAGCTTAGAATGCGTATTATTTCGGGGATGATTGAAAGCGGTGCCATCCTTTCTGAAAATAAATTAGCTGCTGATTTCGGTGTAAGCCGCTCACCCGTTCGTGAAGCGTTAAAAATACTGGCCTCTGAAAATATCATCCGATTAGAAAGAATGGGTGCGGTTGTCATTGGTTTAACAGAAAAAAAGTATGCAGAAATTTATGATGTACGTATTCTCATTGAAACGTTTGTATTTGAACGTCTAGTGAGGATGAACACGAATGAATTAGTAATGGAACTTAGTAAAATATTGGAAATGATGAAAGTGTCCATAAAATACCTGGATGCGGATGAGTTTTCCTATCAGGATGTTCTATTCCACGAAACGATCATTCGCTCCATCGATCATTCCTACATCCTGATGATCTGGGATAATTTAAAACCTGTAATGGAAAGTTTGATTCTTCTATCCATGCGCAGCCGTTTTAAAGAAAAGTATGAAGACTTTACACGGATCATAAATAATCATCAGCTTTATATTGATGCGATCAAAACAAAAGATCGAGACATCATGATTAAGTCGTTACATGAAAACTTTGATGATGTTCAAGGAAAAGTTGAAGACTTATGGATGGCTCAACAGATGCTTTCAAAAGGAGTCGAACAAGAAAATGACTAGCTATATGTTAGGAGTAGACATCGGTACAACAAGTACAAAAGCTGTATTATTCACGAAAAAAGGCGATGTCATCCAGCAAGAGAATATTGGCTATCCTCTTTACACACCGGATATGACAACGGCGGAACAAGACCCTGAGGAGATTTTCCAGGCTGTTCTGAAAGCCTTTTCAAATATAACGAAGCAGCATCCAGATAAAAAACCATCATTTATTTCATTTAGCAGTGCGATGCATAGTGTTATAGCTATGGATGAAAACGACCAGCCGCTAACCGCTTGCATCACCTGGGCAGATAATCGAAGTGAAGCTTGGGCCCATAAAATAAAGGATGAATTAGATGGGCATGAAGTTTACAAGCGAACCGGAACACCGATTCACCCGATGTCACCATTATCCAAGATTACCTGGATCGTGAATGATCACCCGGAGATCGCAACCAATGTTAAAAAGTATATCGGGATTAAAGAATATATCTTTAAAAAGTTCTTTGATCAATACGTTGTCGATTATTCCCTTGCTTCATCCATGGGCATGTTGAATCTCAAAAACTTGGATTGGGATGAGGAAGCCCTAAGAATTGCTGGAGTAACGCGTGATCAATTATCTGAACTCGTACCAACAACAAAGACCTTTAACAACTGTGACGCGGATTTAGCCAAACAGATCGGGATTGACCCAAAAACGCCATTTGTCATTGGGGCAAGTGATGGTGTCCTTTCAAATCTAGGTGTAAACGCTATCCGGAAAGGTGAAATCGCTGTCACGATCGGGACAAGCGGTGCGATTCGGACAATTATTGACGAACCGAAAACAGACGAAAAAGGAAGAATCTTTTGCTATGCCTTAACGGAAAAGCATTGGGTGATTGGCGGGCCGGTAAACAATGGGGGGATGGTCCTTCGCTGGATTCGCGATGAATTTGCTTCTTCCGAGGTGGAAACAGCTAAAAGACTCGGAATCGACGCTTATGAAGTCTTGACCAAGATTGCCGAACGGGTAAGACCGGGCGCTGATGGATTGTTATTCCATCCATATCTTGCAGGTGAACGTGCACCATTATGGAATCCGGACGTAAGGGGATCATTTTTCGGATTAACGCTGTCGCATAAGAAAGAACATATGATTCGAGCGGCTCTAGAGGGAGTCATTTACAATTTATACACCGTATTTTTGGCCTTAACCGAATGCATGGACGGTCCCGTGACCCGAATTCAAGCTACGGGAGGATTCGCAAGGTCGGCTGTTTGGCGGCAAATGATGTCCGATATCTTCGAATCGGAAGTCGTGGTTCCAGAAAGCTACGAAAGTTCGTGCCTGGGTGCTTGTATATTAGGGTTATATGCAACTGGGGAAATTGATTCCTTCGAAGTGGTTTCTGAAATGATAGGCAATACCCACAAGCACACACCGAAAGCTGATTCTGTAAATGAATACAGGCAGCTGCTGCCGATTTTCATTAACCTATCAAGGGTATTGGAAAACGAATATACACAGATTGCGAATTATCAAAGAAACTTAATAAATGCTGCAAAGTAAAGACATGGGGGGATTACAATGCCATTAGTCATTGTCGCTTTAGGAATTGTCGCTTTATTAATTTTAATAATGGGCTTAAAATTAAACACCTTTATTTCCTTGATCATTGTATCGTTTGGAGTGGCTTTAGCACTTGGGATGCCGCTTGACGGAATTGTTAAAACCATTGAAGCTGGATTAGGCGGAACACTCGGCCACTTAGCGTTAATCTTTGGACTTGGGGCGATGTTAGGTAAGTTGATCGCAGATTCGGGCGGAGCGCAGCGCATTGCCATGACCCTTGTTAAGAAATTCGGTGAAAAGAATATTCAATGGGCAGTCGTGGCAGCATCATTCATTATCGGTATCGCATTATTTTTTGAAGTGGGATTAGTATTATTGATTCCAATCGTATTTGCGATTTCAAGAGAATTAAAAGTTTCGATATTGTATCTTGGCATTCCAATGGTGGCGGCATTATCCGTAACACACGGTTTCTTACCGCCGCACCCAGGACCAACCGTCATCGCTGGTGAATATGGCGCAGACATTGGTCAGGTTTTACTTTACGGCTTCATCATTGCGGTTCCAACCGTTATTTTAGCTGGACCGATATTTACGAAGATAGCGAAAAGATTAGTACCTGAATCATTTACGAAAACAGGCAGCATTGCCTCATTAGGGGAACAAAAATCTTTTAAACTTGAAGAAACACCTGGATTTGGAATCAGTGTATTTACTGCATTACTTCCGGTTATATTAATGTCAATTGCTACAATCATCACTTTGATGCAAAAAACGATGGGATTTGAAGATAATGGTTTACTGGCCGCTATCCGTTTTATTGGTGAAGCCGGTACTTCCATGTTGCTTTCCTTATTATTTGCGGTCTATTCAATGGGAGTGGCAAGAAAGATTCCAATGAAGGATATTATGGAATCTTGTACATCAGCGATCCTGAATATCGGAATGATGCTCTTGATCATTGGGGGCGGCGGAGCCTTCAAACAAGTATTGATCGATGGCGGTGTAGGTGACTATGTAGCTGAATTATTCAAAGGAACATCATTATCACCAATCCTGCTTGCCTGGATCATCGCGGCAATCCTGCGTATTTCATTGGGATCTGCTACAGTTGCTGCCTTGACGACAGCTGGTTTGGTTATTCCGATGTTAGGTCAGACGGACGTTAACCTTGCTCTGGTCGTACTTGCTACAGGAGCGGGAAGTTTAATCGCTTCACACGTTAACGATGCTGGTTTCTGGATGTTTAAAGAGTATTTTGGCTTAAGCATGAAAGAAACATTCGCAACATGGACTTTGCTTGAGACGATCATATCAGTAGCTGGATTAGGATTCATTCTATTACTAAGCTTATTTGTATAGGCTTTCCCGGCAGTAAATCCCCGACATATGGCAGGGATTTACTGCCTATTATTCTTACATAAGAAGGAGCAGAAATAATGTTCAATACAATTGGTGTCATTGGTTTAGGGGTAATGGGCAGTAATATCGCGTTAAATATGGCTAATAAAGGAGAAAAAGTAGCTGTCTATAATTACACAAGAGATTTAACGGATCAGCTTGTTGCTGAATTGGACGGTCAGTCAATCCATCCGTATTACGAAATCCAAGATTTCGTTCAGTCACTGGAAACGCCAAGAAAGATTTTTCTGATGGTGACTGCGGGTAAAGCGATCGACTCGGTGATCACTTCATTACTTCCTCATCTTGAATCGGGCGATATTATCATGGACGGCGGTAACTCCCATTACGAAGATACTGAACGCAGATATGATGAATTGAAATCTAAAGGATTCAGTTATGTAGGAATTGGTATTTCCGGCGGGGAAGTCGGTGCGTTAAAGGGACCTTCAATCATGCCAGGAGGAGATAAGGACGCCTATGAAAAAGTAGCTCCAATCCTGACAAAAATCGCAGCTAAAGTAAATGATGCTCCTTGCTGTACCTATATCGGTCCAAAAGGGGCAGGTCATTTTGTGAAAATGGTACATAACGGGATTGAGTATGCAGATATGCAATTAATCGCCGAAGCATATACATTTTTAAGAGAAAAATTGCATTTAGAGGTTAATGAAATTGCTGACATCTTTGAAACATGGAATCAAGGCGAACTGAAAAGTTATTTAATCGAAATCACGGCCGAAATCTTAAGGAAAAAAGATGAAGTAACAGGCTTACCATTGATTGATGTGATTCTCGATAAAGCAGGACAAAAAGGCACAGGAAAATGGACCAGCATGCAAGCGATTGATAACGGAATACCAGCATCGATCATTACAGAGTCTTTGTTTGCGCGCTACATTTCCGCTCTAAAAGAAGAACGGGTTCATGCGGAAAACATTCTAACAGGGCCTGAGAACGTTCAGCAAAAATTAGATAAAAATGAGTGGATTGACTATATTAGGCAAGCATTATATATGGGAAAGGTTTGTGCATACGCGCAAGGTTTCACTCAATATAAAATGAGTTCTGAACTTAACGGCTGGGATTTGCCTTTGAAGGATATTGCGCTTATTTTCCGCGGCGGCTGCATCATTCGGGCAGAATTTTTAAACGTCATTAGCGAAGCCTATCAAGAGCAGCCAAATCTGGCCAATTTATTGATTTCACCATATTTCGCTGAAAAGGTTGCAAAGTACCAGGCGGGATTGCGAAAGGTAGTCTGTGAGGGAATAAATTCCGGCATCTCGTTTCCATGTTTAGGCTCTTCACTTACTTATTACGATAGTTATCGAACAGGCATCTCAAATGCTAACCTTTTGCAAGCACAACGTGATTATTTTGGTGCGCATACCTATGAACGACGTGATTTAGCAGGGGTTTTCCACACGAACTGGCAGTGATGGAAAGTGACAAAAGAAATAGTCATTTGTAATACCGTTCATGAAGTTGAAAAGGGTATTTTACTTCAAAAAAGAGTTGCTTTGGCAGCTCTTTTTTTTGTATGTAACAAAAGGTGCAGCTAGTGGATAAAGGAATTTTAGTGAGGGAAAAAAGATTGAGGGGCAACGAATAATATTTTTGGGGGAGGTTTAATACTCAGGTTAAGTGGTATATAAATGATATCGGTTTATAGCATTTAATTCTCTCGCTACCTTAATTTTACAGTCGGGATTCGCAAACGTTTCTTGAATAATGTCGGCAAGTGGCACATATTCTTCTTTTGGATATTACCAAATTATTTCCGCGTGGAAAAGGAGTGATATATCATGAGGCAAATGTGTATTTACTGTTTTAAATGGGCTGACATAGATACGATGACACCAATTTTTGAACAAGGTAGAGAGTTCGTCAATTATTATTGTGAAGATTGTGTTAATGCTGTTATGGATAATTTGTTTAAGCTCCCATACAAACATGCATGCGAACCATCAAGAATCCACTAGCATCAAGATGTGCGATTTAATAGTTAAGCGAGTGTGCTGGAACAGCATAACTAAAGGCCATCTCAAACGAGAAGGGCTTTTTTTGTTTGGATTTGTATTTAAAGTTGAATGGGGAGATATATGTAATCATTTCAAGTTGATCTCGTTGAATAGAATGATGTTTCGAAAGCATCCTCATCACCTCAAGTTTTAATAGATCTATTTTAAAACAAAAAAGACTGTAGGCAAAAGGAGTTCTATCCAAATTTTTAAACATAGTTGATTGGAGCGGGTGTGCGAGACTCCTGCGGGAATAGCGAGTCCATGGGAGACCCCACAGGCGCAAGTGCGCCGAGGGCGGACCGCCCGCGGAAAGCGAGTGCCTACGTTCCAATCAACGTCTAAATTTGTACAAGCAAAAAAACTGTAGACAAACTTGAACTGCCCCGTAAATGTTAGACACCAAACTAACATTTACGGGGTGTTTTTTATGGCTAATTTTTCTGCCGAACAGAAAATATTCATTACACGACTTTACCTTGAAGGTGAGCACAGCTATATGGATCTTCAGAAAATATTTGAAGTTTCGTATCAAATAATTCAAGGATGGGTTCGTTTATACCAAATTCAAGGAGCCGATGGATTTAAGAAATCCTATACAAGTTATTCTACGGAGTTTAAAATGGATGTACTTAATTATATGAATGAAACGGGTATATCTTCTTACGACGCAGCCGCAAGGTTTAATATTTCATCTCCAGCGCTAATTCGGACGTGGAGAATAAATGTTAATGCCTATGGATTAGATGCCCTAATTTCTAAGAAAAAGGGGAGACCATCCATGAAAAAAGATATCAATCCATCCAAACAAATTGAAGGTTCGGTTAAAGATCTTGAAGAACGAATTAAACAACTA